>DMDP01000089.1 GCA_003445475.1 Peptococcaceae bacterium
GGCCTACAACATCGGTACGGGGCGGGGGACATCGGTGAACGCCTTATTTGATATGCTGGCGGGAATCACGGGGTACACCGGGCGACCTGTGTACGGTCCCGAGCGTCCCGGCGAACTGAAGAAGATTTACCTCGACGTCACCAGGGCCCGCCGGGAGTTGGGCTGGGTACCGCAGGTGAGCTTGCGGGAGGGACTCGACCTGACCGTGCGGGCGATCGGCGGCGACAAACCGTTGGCAGGTGGTTGATAAAAAAATACTTGACAACGTGGCGAAGCCCGGTTACGATGGTAGCAAAATATTAGGTGCGACTAACTTGTTTAGGTAATCCTACTTAGGTTAGGGAGGTGTTAGCTATTACAGTACCGGGCTTGCAGCCGTTAAGCCGGCTCCAACCTGGCTCACGGGGCAAGGTGGCGCGTGTGAGTGCGACGGGGGGCCTGCGGCGCCGGCTCCTGGAAATGGGATTGGTTGCAGGGACGGAAATTGCCGTTGATGGTGTAGCGCCCCTGGGTGATCCCGTTGAGGTAACGGTCAAAGGGTATCACCTGACACTGCGCAGAAATGAGGCAGAAGCCATTTTTGTGGAGGTAGAGTAGAAGTGGCCGTATTGCCGCTGGGATTACTTGCGCCCGGACAAGGTGGTCTTATCAAGGACATCATAGGTGGCCGCCACGTCCGCTGCCGGTTGACCGAACTGGGATTCATACCTGGCGCAAAGGTGAGGGTATGGCAGAACCAACCGTGGGGACCGCTGATTGTCTCTCTGGGTGACGGGCGGGTAGCTATTGGGCGCGGCGTAGCCCAGAAAATCCTGGTGGAAGAGACTCGGTAGCGCTCTGCAAGGCATTTATTTTGGCCGTAAAAGTTAGGTACCACTAACATAAGCAGGGGGAGGAGAGATTTTGGCCAAACCAGCCAGCAGGGTGGAGATGCCGGCGCAGGTGGTGATTGCCCTGGCCGGCAATCCGAATGTCGGGAAGACATGCATCTTTAACAACCTGACCGGCGCGCACCAGCACGTGGGTAACTGGCCCGGTGTTACGGTAGAGAAGAAGGAGGGGCGTTTCGCCTACAGCGGCGAAACGGTACGGGTGGTTGATCTTCCGGGGATATACGGCCTGGGAGCCTACGCCGAGGACGAGCGGGTCGCCCGCGACTACCTTCTCTCCGGGGAAGCCGGTGTGGTCATCAACATCGTCGACGCCACCAACCTGGAACGCAACCTTTATCTGACGGTGCAGTTGCTGGAGATGGGCGCCAACGTGGTAGTGGCCCTGAATGTTATGGACGAAGCCGAGGCGAGGGGCATAAAAATCGACACGGACAAGTTGGGGCGACTTTTAGGCGTGCCGGTCATTCCTACGGTGGCCCCGAAGAAGCAAGGGATGGCCGAACTGGTCGCCGCTGCCATGCAAAAAGCCAGGACCCCGGGTGCGCCCGTCAGGATAACTTATGGCCGGGAAGTAGAAGAGGAACTGGCGAAACTCGAAACCCTGGTTGCCGGGTACCCGGCGCTGTCGGGCAGATTCCCTCCGCGGTGGCTGGCCGTGAAGGTGCTGGAGGGGGACGAGCACGTTCTCCGGGAGATCGAGGGGTTTGCCGGTATTGCGGCCCAGCAGCGGGAGAGTTCCGCGCGACTCGAGGCGGTCACCGGTCAGGACGCCGAATCCCTCATCGTGGACGGGCGGTACGGCTTCATCGCCGGGATCCTTAAAGAAACCGTTAGCAGGCGGAAGACGCCGGAGGAACGGATCACCCTGTCGGACAGGATCGACAGGATTGTCACCCACCGCGTTCTTGGCATTCCCATCTTCCTTGCCGCCATGTGGGCGGTGTTCCAGTTCACCTTCACCCTGGGCGACCCTTTGATCGGTTATGTAGAGACTTTTTTCGAGTGGCTGGGCGGGTTGGCCGGTGCCCGTATCGCCAATGAACTGCTGGCCTCGCTGGTGGTGGACGGCATCATCGGGGGCGTGGGTTCCGTCCTGGTCTTTATCCCGCCCATCTTCCTGCTTTTCCTGGCCATCTCTTTCCTGGAGGACAGCGGCTACATGGCGCGTGCCGCCTATATCATGGACCGGCTTATGCACGCGCTCGGGTTGCACGGCAAGTCTTTCATCCCGCTTTTAATCGGTTTCGGATGCAACGTGCCCGCCGTTATGGCCACGCGCACCCTTGAAAACAAGCGGGACCGTATCATTACTCTTCTGATCACGCCGTTTATGTCGTGCGCGGCGCGCTTACCGGTCTACGTTTTGTTTGTCGGTGCCTTTTTCGCGCAGCGACAGGGGCTGGTAATTTTCTCGCTGTATCTCCTCGGCATCGTCATAGCCATCTTGATGGGAATGCTTCTTAAGGCCTTGTTCTTTAAAGGGGAGCAGGCCCCCTTTGTGATGGAACTGCCGCCCTACCGGCTGCCCACCATCAGGGGCACACTCATTCACATGTGGGAGCGTGGCTACTCCTTTATCCGCAAGGCCGGGACGATCATCTTTGGTGTCGTCGTGCTGGTATGGCTCTTATCTAACATCCCGTGGGGCGCTCCTATCGAGCAGAGCGTCATCGGGCGGCTGGGGCAGTTCATGGCCCCCATCTACGCTCCTTGCGGTTTTGGTACCTGGGAGGCGGCGGTGGCGCTCTTCTTCGGCATTCTGGCCAAGGAGGTCGTGGTAGGAACGCTGGGGGTGGTTTACGGCGTCGGCGAAGAGGGCCTGACGGCGGCTGTCACCCAGCACTTTACCCCGCTTTCGGCCTACGCCTTCATGGCCATGACGCTCCTTTACATCCCGTGCGTGGCCGTAATCGGTGCCATTAAGAGAGAGACCGACTGGAAATGGACGGGCTTTGCCGTCGCCTACACGCTGGTCCTGGGTTGGGTTGTGGCTTTCTTGATTTACCGGTGCGGCAAATTGTTAGGCCTGGGATAATTAGCCCAACCATCCGGTTCCGGTACTTCCGCTTGCTTTATCCGCCCCCGCGAGGCGGGAGCCTCCGGATACTTTTTAGCCACAAACCGTCGCTTCCGCGGTCGGTTTATCAGGAACCCTGCGGTCAAGGCCGTAATGGGGATCGCGATGATCAGGCCGATACTGCCGGCCAGGGCACGGACGATTTCGGTGGCGACCAGATCAAGGTTGATTACCTTCAGCAGCGGCGTCTGGTAAGCCATAAACAGGAGGAGCATGGGAATGGCGCTCCCGGTATAGGCAAGGATCAGCGTGTTACTCATCGTTCCCATAACATCCTTGCCCACGTTCATCCCGGCCCGCACAAGGGTCAGCCTGCCCGCCGACGGGTTGGCTTTTTTCACCTCTTCGATGGCCGAGGCGATGGACATGGCCACGTCCATTACCGCCCCCAGCGCCCCGATAATAATCCCGGCAAAGAGGAGTCCCCGAAAGTCGAAAAACGTCTCCTGGGGAATGTAGAGTAGCATAGCGGCTTCTTCCTCGGCGAAGCCGGTGAGCCTGGCGGCTGTGCCTGCGGCAAACGCCAGGAGGCCGGCCACCAGCACCCCGCCGGTGGTACCTATGATCGCCGCTATGCTCTTGTTATTAATACCCCCAACGACGGCGAAGGTAAGCGCGCTGACTGCGGCACAAACCAGTACGGTGACGCCGATAGGATTGTAACCTTTCAGCAACAACGGGAGCAGGACAAAAGCAATAGCCAGCCCTGTGATGCCGAGGGTGACCACTGCTTTGATCCCTTTTCTACCGCCGATAACGAAAAGACACAGGATAAAGGCGATGGCCAGGTAGCGGGTGTATCTATCACGCGCGTAGTCGCTAATGAAGACATCTCGGAGACGCCCGTTCTCCATTTCGGCCCAGAGGATGACCTGGTCGCCCGGCTGAAAGTGCAGATCGTAGGCCGGGTTCCCGGTGGTAGCGTTAGGTACCTCTATCTTCTTCCCCTTCAACGGTCCCGTCAGTATCTCTACGGTGATAAGTTGGGAAGTTTTGACGAGATCCTGCACGGCAGATTCGCCGGTAGTTTCCTTAACTTCGAGTACTCTGGCCCGAAAGACTTCTCCTTCCGGGTGCTGTGCCGCCTCGCCTTCCGGAGCCCGGGCCATTGTACCGGCAAGTAGAAAAATAATGGCGATAAGAAGGATACGGATGTGCTTCACCGAAAAACGCCTCCGGCCGTAATGGTTACGTTATTGGATTCGCTGCCGTAATAACCCCCTCCTGCCGGATAAGTTTAGAACATATGTCGGATAACCTAAAAAACCGGGCTTGACGTAGCATTCTGTTAGGAATACGCTAGTAGCAAAACCGATTTTGCTTGTGAGAAACAATAAGGACCCTAAAATCGGCCCTGAGGGGCGTGGTGCATGCATGTATGACGCGACACGACTTTCCCCGTCCATGGAGGACTACCTGGAAACCATCCTTGAGCTCTCCGAGAAGGAGGGCGTGGTAAGAGTTACGGACATTGCGGCGCGGCTGAAGATTGCCAAGGCCAGCGTTGCTCAGGCCCTCAATAACCTGAAGGACCTGAAACTTGTAACACAGGACAGGTACGGGCCCGTATGGCTCACAGATAAAGGCCGTGCGTACGCCACCGCAGTTCGGCGCCGTCACAGGATACTGATGCACTTCCTGACCGAAGTGCTGGGAGTCGACCCCCACACGGCGGAGAGAGACGCGTGCCAGATGGAGCACGTCATAAGTTCTACAACCCTGGAACACCTCCTTGC
>DMDP01000148.1 GCA_003445475.1 Peptococcaceae bacterium
ACGACATCCTGGAGGCCAACCGGGTGGTCCTGGACGGTCTCGTGGCGCGCCGCATCGCCGGCGAGGTCGACGCCGCGAGCAAGGTGGTCGGCCGGGTGGACGTCGGCGAGGGTGCCCGGATCGTCAGGAGCACGGTGCGGGGGCCGGCCGTGATCGGCAGAAACACCCTCGTTGAAGACTGCTTCGTTGGCCCCTTTACCGCTGTAGGCGACAACACGCAACTCCACGACGTGGCCGTGGAGCACTCGGTGATCCTCGAAGGCTGCGAGATCAGGGGCGTGGAGCGCATAGAGGACAGCCTCATCGGCCGCAAGGTGAGGGTGACGCGCGCCCCCGACTCGCGCCGCCGGCTGCAGCTCTTCCTCGGGGACGATTCATCCATCGTGGTGTAACGGAGGGAGAAATACAGGTGGAACTCATCCACGGCGTACAGGTGAAACGACTCCGCCTTATCCCCGACGACCGGGGCTTTCTTATGGAGATGCTGCGCAGCGACTGGCCGGAGTTCATGAAGTTCGGCCAGTCCTACGTCACCTGCTGCTACCCCGGCGTCGTCAAGGCCTGGCACTACCACCAGAAGCAGTGGGACCACTTCGTCTGCGTGCACGGCATGGCCAAGGTAGTCCTCTACGACCCGCGCGAGGACTCGCCCACCAGGGGGAAGGTAAACGAGTTCCACATCGGCTACCTCAACCCGCTCCTGGTTAAGATCCCGCCCCTGGTGTACCACGGCTTCGCCGCCGAGGGGAAGGACATGGCCCTCATCGTGAATTTCCCCACGGAGGTCTATAACTACGCCGACCCGGACGAGCACCGCCGCCCCTTCGACGACCCCGCCATACCCTATGACTGGCGGGTGAAAAACCGGTGAGAATCCTTGTCACCGGCGCACGCGGCATGCTGGGCCGGGACCTGCAAGAAGAAGCGCGCGCCAGGGGATACGAGGTCGTCGCCGCCGGCAGGGAAGATCTCGACATCACCGACCTGGGCGCGGTCCGGCGCGCAGTGGCCGACGTGCGCCCCGCCTGCGTCGTCAACTGCGCGGCGTACACCGACGTGGACGGCGCCGAGGCCGAACGTGATAAGGCCCTTGCGGTGAACGCCCTGGGCGTGAGGAACCTGGCGAGCGTCTGCCGCGAAAGGGACGTGGAACTCGTCCACTTCAGCACGGACTACGTCTTCGACGGCCGCAAGGAAACACCGTACCTTATTTTCGATGCCCCTTCGCCGCTTAGCACTTACGGCCAAAGCAAACTGTACGGGGAAGAGTACCTGAAGCTCATCGCTCCGAGGTATTACCTCATCCGTACCAGCTGGCTCTTCGGGACCGGAGGCAAGAACTTCGTGGAGACCGTTCTGAAGCTCGCCCGGGAGAAGAGGGAACTCAGGGTCGTCGACGACCAGCGCGGCTGCCCGACCTACACGCGGGACCTGAGCCGCGTCGCGCTCGACCTCATTGCCACGCATGCGTACGGCGTTTACCACGTCACCAACGCCGGGAGCACCACTTGGTGCGGCTTCGCCCGGGAAATCCTGCGGGCAGCGGGCATCGACGTGCCCGTGCGCCCGATCAAAAGCGGAGAACTCAGGCGCCCGGCGCCGCGGCCCGCAAATTCCGCGCTGGATCCCTTCCCGCTGCAAGAAACCCTGGGTTACCTCCTACCCCCCTGGCCGGACGCCCTGAGGCGCTACCTAGCCGAGAGGGAGAAAGGAGCGAGTGTGTGATGAGGCTGCTGGTCACCGGCGGCGCGGGCTTCATCGGCAGTAACTTCGTCCGTTTTGCCCTGGCCAACCACCCCGACTGGGAGATCGTCAACCTCGACAAGCTCACCTACGCGGGAAACCTCGCCAACCTCACGGACGTCGCCCACCACCCCCGCTACGCTTTCGTGCGCGGGGACATCGCCGACCGCGACCTCGTCGCCCGGCTGTTCCAAGAACACCGCTTCGACGCGGTGGTCAACTTCGCCGCCGAGTCCCACGTGGACCGGAGCATTCTAGACGCTGCGCCCTTTATCGAAACCAATGTTAAAGGAGTGCAGGTCTTACTGGAGGCAGCCAGAGAACTTGGCGTCCGGAAGTTCGTCCAGGTTTCCACCGACGAGGTCTACGGGTCGCTGGGGCCGGACGATCCCCCCTTCACGGAGGAGAGCCCCCTCCGCCCCAACAGTCCCTACGCGGCCAGCAAGGCGGCGGCCGATCTCCTCTGCCGCGCCTACCACAGGACGCACGGCGTCCCGGTGATCATCACCAGGAGCTCCAACAACTACGGCCCGTACCAGTTCCCGGAGAAGCTCATCCCCCTGATGATCACCAATGCCCTGGAGGACAAGCCTTTACCCGTGTACGGGGACGGGCGGAACGTCCGCGACTGGCTCTATGTGGAGGACAACTGCCGGGCCATCGCCCTGGTGGTCGCGAAAGGAACCCCAGGCGAGGTGTACAACATCGGCGCCGGGGAGGAGAGGGAGAACATCGAGGTGGTGCGGGCAATCCTGCGTCTCCTCGGGAAGCCGGACAGCCTTATCACCTTCGTACAGGACCGCCCCGGCCACGACCGGCGCTACGCCCTCGACACCGCCAAAATCAGGCGGGAGATCGGATGGGAGCCGTCCGTTTCTTTCGCCGAAGGGCTCGAGCGCACCGTGCGCTGGTATCTGGCCAACCGCCCCTGGTGGGAAGAGGTCAAGAGCGGGGCCTACAGGCGCTACGCCGACGAGTGGTACGGCAGGCTGGGGCTACCGGTTGGCTAACACGGTTCTTACTTCGCGTGCCCGCCGCGGGACGCCTCCAGCACTTCCCGGTACACCGCCTGCGTCTGCGCCAGCATCCGCTCGAGCGTGAACTGCTCCCGCCACCGCGCGTAACCCGCCGCGCCCATCCGCGCCCGCAGTTCCGGGCTCGCCAGCAACAACCTCAGCCTCTCTCGCAGGAGAAGCACATCCCCGCGCGGGACCAGGAACCCGGTCTCCCCGTCCACCACCGCCTCCCGCACGCCGCCCACGTCCG
>DMDP01000101.1 GCA_003445475.1 Peptococcaceae bacterium
GGCATCGGTATCGCGGCGCCCATCGGGCTTTGGCGGCTTCTCATCCCGCTTTCTACCCCGGGCAAGGCTGCGGAACCGCCCGTTCCCCCAGACACGGATCGAAGCCGCAAATCTCCCGCAACTGCGCGTTCCGCAATAACTCCCGCCGCAGGCTCTCTATAGACGGGTGCTGAAATACGATCCCCGCCAGGATCGAATTCCAGACCGCCCGTACCGGGTAATCATCCCGTCCCTTCCCGCGTTCCTGTTCCAGCTTGCGCATTAACTCTTCATCAGGCAGATGGTCAAGCACCAATACCAGGCGCTCCAAATCGCAGTAGTCGCCGAGAGTCGCGCCGTGCTAGAAAAAAGAGATCTTCCTCGTGCGGGAGGGTCTCAAAGTTGAAGAGATAGTCCCGTTAGCATGCGTAATCGGTTGGTCGGAGGGATAACAAAGTGGCAGCGAAGGTGGGCATCATAGGCGCAGGACGAGTTGGAACCACCGTAGCCTATACGCTTATGTTGAGTGGCCTTTTAACCGAAATCGTGCTCGTCGACTTGGATCGGGGCAAGGCCGAAGGCGAGGCCATGGATATGGCGGACGGAGCGGCGTTCACCGGTCCCGTTCGCATTTACGTAGGCGAGTATGCCGATTGCAGTGACGCCACCATAATCATATTCTGTGCGGGTGCTAACCAGCGGCCTGGCGAAAGTCGTCTCGACCTGTTACGACGCAATTACGAGGTCCTGAAAAACGTGCTTCCGCCCCTGATGCGCTGCTGGAAAGGCGGCGTGCTCCTTATGGTGACCAATCCCGTCGATGTGCTGACTTATGCGGCATCCAAAATTACGGGCTTGCCGCCGGGCCTTGTCATAGGGTCGGGAACGGTGCTCGATAGTGCCCGCTTCCGCCACTTGCTGAGCCTCCACGCCCGGACAGACACCCGTAATGTCCACGCCTACGTGATAGGGGAACACGGCGATAGTGCAGTTTTTGTCTGGAGCAAGGCAACGATTGCTGGGGTAAGTACTGATGAATTCTGCCGTCGGCGGGGTATCCCGGAACCGGATCGGGAATACATTGCCGCCCGCGTGCGGCGCGCAGCCGCGGACATAATCAGTCGCAAAGGTGCCACCAATTACGCAGTCAGCCTGGCCGTACGCCGGATTGTGGAGGCTATTCTCCATAACCAGCACAGTGTTCTTACGGTGTCCGGCCCCCTGGATGGCGCTTACGGGCTACACGGTACGTGTGTCAGCCTGCCATCCATAGTTGGCGCCAACGGGCGGGAGCAGGTTCTGGCCTTGCCGCTGGCTCCGGAGGAGGAGGTGGCCCTACGCAAATCGGTTAGCATCCTCCAGGAGGCCCAGCGCCAAGTCGGGTTGTAGCTTTTCGGCAAAGTAGGCCTTTAGCCCTCCTCTTTTCCGGAGGACTGTTCACCCAAAACTAAGAAACGGGTAGAAAACGAGCCTCTGGATAACCACGGCCACGAGCATGATCATCCACATTAGCGCAGCAACTGTCCTCACCGACAGGGGGGTGGTTAAAGCCGCCCCCTGCTCTTTTTTCGTACATCGGCACAAATCTGATAGACACATGCGTCTGAAAGTGGTATATATAAAAAGAGCATACGTTTAAAACATCTGCTCTGAACCAGGTTGTAGAAAGGGGAATAAAAAGTGCCTTATGGAGACGGAACCGGGCCTGATGGAAAAGGGCCACGCCGCGGAGCCGGATGCGGTGGCTACGGCAGACGGGCCGCGCTGGGAGCAATGAAAGGCTGTGGCCGGGGACGTGCGGCCGCGGGCCCACACGCGTTGTTTGGGAGATGGGGGTTCTGGTGGGGGTTCCCCTGGGCGCGAGGTGCGTTCCCCCCGTTCTATGGGGCACCCGGGTACCCACCCGTTACGAAAGCCCCGTCGGCGCCGCCTCCACCCACGCGGAAGCTAGGTCGCACCGGCAGCCAAGCGCGTGTCCAGGAACAGGCCTACGCGTGGGTTAACCCCGCCCTGTGTGTCGGCTGCGGCATATGTGCCACGGTTTGCCCTGCGGGCGCGATTACGGTAGGCCCGGTCGCCCTGGTTGACCCGCGTCTCTGCCGCGGATGCGGCACCTGCGCCGCGCAGTGCCCCAACGGAGCCATTTCACTGGTATCCCGGCAACCAAAGTACAGCTGAATTGGGGTGATCGAATTGCCAGATGTAAAAACCAACGAATCCCACGATGCCGGCAAGGACACCAAAAAACAGCCCGCTCACGAGAAACCGCACCAGCTTACGCACATCAAGCACATCTTAGCGGTAATGAGCGGCAAAGGGGGCGTTGGTAAGTCATCGGTGACGGCGCTCCTTGCAAGCACTCTTTCCCGGAAAGGATACCACGTAGGTGTACTTGACGCCGATATCACGGGACCAAGCATTCCGAGAATGTTTGGTATAAAGGAACGCCCCACCGGGATCGAGGACGGTATTCTCCCACCTGAAACGCCTGGGCTGGGTATACGGGTGATGTCGATGAACCTCCTGCTTCCAAAGGAGGACGAGGCGGTTATCTGGCGGGGTCCCCTGATCGGGGGCGCCATAAAGCAGTTCTGGAAGGATGTGGTCTGGGGCGACCTCGATTTTCTGCTTGTTGACCTGCCCCCGGGAACCAGCGACGCCCCCCTGACGGTTATGCAATCGTTGCCGCTTGATGGCTTGATCATCGTTTCTTCACCGCAGGACCTTGCGGTAATGATTGTCCGGAAGGCCATCCGCATGGCCGCCATCATGAACGTGCCCATAATCGGCCTGGTGGAAAACATGGCCTACGTCAACTGCCCTAAGTGCGGCGAGAAGATCTTTGCTTTTGGCGAACCGCAAGGAGAGAAGGTGGCCGCCGAAACCGGCGTTCCACTTCTGGCCACGCTTCCGGTTGACCCGTATCTCAGCCGGCTGGCGGACAGGGGTAAGATAGAAGGGTACAGGGCCGACGAGCTTGAGCATCTGCCGCACCTGCTGGAACAGCGGCTACAACACAAAGTGAGTTGATCTTGAGCGTGTCCCAATATGTCTTCGGGCCGGTCCCCTCACGCCGGTTGGGACGGTCGTTGGGTGTAGACCTGGTGCCGTTCAAGACTTGCACTTACGACTGCATCTATTGCCAGCTCGGCCAGACAACGCACAAAACGGTAACGCGCCAGGAATTCTTTCCGGTAACAGATGTGCTCGCCGCCGTCCGCGACAGGCTAAATACCGTACCCAAACCGGATTACATCACGCTCTCCGGCTCGGGAGAGCCGACCCTATACAGCCGCATCGAAGAGGTCATCGCCGGGATAAAGCAGCTGACGAGCATCCCGCTGGCCGTACTTACCAACGGCTCTCTGTTCTGGCAGCCGGAAGTAAGGCGCGCCTTATTGCAGGCGGACCTGGTCATTCCGTCCCTGGACGCGGGTAACGCCGCCCTTTTCGCCTACGTGAACCGGCCCCACCCCTCCCTTTCCTTCCGCCAGGTGGTCGAGGGACTGATCACCTTTCGGAGGGAGTACAGGGGCGTAATATGGCTGGAGGGTCTTTTGCTGGCCGGCATCCCGGCC
>DMDP01000206.1 GCA_003445475.1 Peptococcaceae bacterium
GAAATCCGGTTGCGGCGGGGTAAAGGTTGCTGAACGGATGTCGAGTATATGGGTTAAACAAAGGAGTTTGAGGATGTTCGTCATGCGCGTCCTGCGGTTGGTGACCGCAATCCTTTGCCCGGCTTTCGTCCTAGCCGCCGCCTTTGCGCCGGCGGCGCAGGCCGCCAGGCCCTACAAAATCCTCTGGCAGCACGTGGGCGGCAAGACCGCGCTGCCCCCGGTGGTGAGCCCATGGGGCGACATCTTTCTGCTTGGCGGCAACGCGGTGCAGCGCCTGGACCCAAACGGGCGCCTCCTGTGGAGCTTTAACGTTTCCGGCGGCAGGCCGGGCCGCCCGTTGTTCTTCACCGACGGAAGCGTTTTCCTCCCCACCGACAGGGCGCTGTACGAAATCAAACCTTACGGGCGCCAGGGATGGAGCTTCGGGGTCCTGGCAGGGGAGCAGGGAAAAACCGCCGTTCCGGCGGCGGCCCGGGGGCCGGGCGACCTCTTCTACGTGCTTATGGGCCGGAGTCTTTACGCCGTAGCGCCGCGCCAGAACATGATCTGGTACGTGACGGAGGGCGACGCCGCCCTGGCCGTGGATGCCGACCGCCACCGCGTGTACCTGGTACACACCGCCAGGGATGCCGGCAGCACCCTTCTCGCCCTGGATGCCCGGGCGAACGTGCTGTGGCGGATGGGCTTCGCCGAACTTAACCGGATTTATCTTAATCTCTCCGCCGACGGCAAGGTGCTCTACGCGGTAGTCGTGCCGGGCAAGACGGACGAACGTAACCGCGCCGCCGTATACGCCCTGGATACCGCCACGGGAACCCGGCTCTGGCGCCACAGCTTCCCGCAGCAGGAACTGAGCGACGCGCATCTGGGACCCGACGGCGTCCTTTACCTGGTGGCCGGTAAGCGTTACCTCTACGCCCTCGACGCCGCGACCGGCGAGGAAAAGTTCTCCCTGCCCCTCCTCGACCTGAGCGGCGCCGCGCCCGCCGCCGACCGGCGGGGCATCGTGTACGTCCCGGGCAAGGAGAGGCTCTACGCGGTGAGCAGCCGCACGGGGCGGCTGCTCTGGGAGGACAGGTTCGACGGCGGCATACCCGCCTCTCCGGCAATCGCCCACGACGGGCTGACGGTGTATTTCGTCAGCGGCAAGGGCGTGCTCTGCGCCCTGCGGGCGGAGGAGGCGCCGTAAACGTGCGCGTCTCGCGGTTGCTCTTTTCCCTGTTCCTGGTATTCTGCCTGGCCGCGCCCGCCTCGGCCGCCCCGGGCGACGGCCTTTTCCCGGACGTCGCCGGGCACTGGGCGGCGGAGCCGGTGAACTTCCTGGGCGCCCTGGAGATCGTCAAAGGCTACCCGGACGGCACGTTTCGCCCGGAGCGGGCCCTCACGGGCGTGGAAACGGTGGTCCTCTTCCTGCGCGCCACCGAGCACGCCCCGGCCCGCGGGGGCAAGACCACGCTCCCCGTCCCTCCGGAGGCCGCCTGGGCCGCTGCCGAACTTGCGGTGGCCGTAAAGGAAGGGCTTCTGCGCGAGCAGGACCTCACCCCGCGGGTACTGCTCAATCCCGCGCCGCGCGCGTTCGTGTGGCAGATGCTGGCCCGGTCCATGAAGGTCCCGCCCGCGGAAGTCGACCTCCCCTACAGGGACGCCCATGAAATACCGCCGGACGCGCTGCCCGCGGCACGGACGCTCCTCGCCCACGGCCTTTTGCAGGGCTTCCCGGACGGCACCCTGCGCCCCCTGTCCCCCGTCACCCGGGCCGAGATGGCCGCCTTCGTCGCCGGCATGGTCGAAGGAGGGTGGCTCAACCCCCTTCCCGCGCGCCGCTTGGACGGCTGGGTGAGCGCGGTAAAGAAGGACAAAGACACATACAAAATAACCCTGAACACCCCCGGCGAAGGAAGCAGGGAGTACGCCCTGGCGCCGAACTGCGGCCTCTTTAATCTCAGGCCGCCGACCCCCCACGCCCTGCACAACCTGCGCGCCCGTGTCGTCCTCGATAGGGGTAAAAAGGTGGTCTTTATCCGCGCCGGCGAACCGCGCACCCTCCCCCGCGCCACCGACACCGTCACCGCCACGGTCGAAAAGGTGATCCGCGGGCGCGAATACCAGGTGACCGTGCGCGACCTGAACCACGAACTGCGCACGTACAGCACCAACTGGGCCACCGCCGTCCCCGGTGGCCTGGCCAAGATGAAACCCGGGCAGTGGGTGCGGCTGGTCGCCCTGGGGAAAACCGCCTGGGAAATCAACCCGTTGAAGGTGGAGAAGGTGTCCGGCACGATAAAATCCATCGACGGCCATCGTATCCGCCTGGATAAGGAGCACAAGACCCTCGGCGACACGTTCGAATACTGGGATCGCGCCCGGCTCAGCGATAAGGACGGCGATCGCTACAGCGGCCCGCTCCAGGTGGGAAGGAGTATCGAGATCATCTGCCTCAACGCGTACACCCTGCTGGAGATCAGGGTAACGAAGTAGATCTGCTCTAGCCGGCCTTATCCCAATCGTCCGGCGAAATTCCCGCCTGCCTGAGTATCTCCCCTAACAAGCTAGGGCCAATTTCTTCCTGGTGGTAAAGAAACCCCCGTCCTCAAGTATTTTGTACCGCGCTTCGGCCATCGCCGCCGCGACAAAAGCTGTCCAGTATTCTTTCCAGGGCCATTGCGTGCGCCTCCTCAGATACGTCTTTGCCCATAATTGTACCGAGCCCGTGGAATTGGCTAACATAGCCAGCACATGCAAAGGGCCCGGGTTGGTTAACCCGGGCTCCTTGGGTTCGCCCAAGCCTTACAGTTTCCAGCGTGACGGTCTGGGTGGCGTTGTCCCACGTCTTGGCGCCGAGCGCCCAGGCCGGCAGGCAGGCCCGGCAAACACGCGATCTCCGCCGCGGTATCCATCGTGATGGACGTACGCTCACCAGCATCGTCTTCGAGCCGATGGTCATCTGCACGACGCGGTCGCCCTTGAACACGGTGACCTTCTTGTTGACGCCGTTCCGGATGTCGACATACCTGCCGGGTTTTCATTCGGCCAGGGTAACCGCCAGCACCCGCAGGAGCGGGCCGCGCATGTAGATGTTGGGGCCGGTCAGAATGTATCCGGTCACGGTAACCCGGCGCCCTTCGTGCGCCCGCAGCAGCGCCGCCGTTGCCCTGTCCGCCGGGTCAGGGAGGAGAATGTAGGTTTCGCCGTCCGCCTGCAGCTCCCAGTGCGGCTTCTCCACCGTGCTCCAGACCAGCTTCCCGGTAACGGTGGTCGTCACCTCGAAAAGACCCATCCTTTCC
>DMDP01000225.1 GCA_003445475.1 Peptococcaceae bacterium
GCTTGGCGGGATGCTTACCAACTTCCAGACCATCCGCCGTCGCATTGAAAGGTTAAAGGAGCTCGAGCGGATGGAAGCCAGCGGGAGGTTGGAGCTCCTGCCCAAGAAGGAAGTTGCGGAGTTGATGCACGAAAAGGCGCGGCTCCAAAAGTACCTTAACGGGATAAAGAACATGACATACCTGCCGGCGGCCCTCTTCGTCGTCGATCCGCGCAAAGAACGGATTGCCGTGGCCGAGGCGCGCAAACTTGGCATCCCGATCGTCGCCATCGTTGATACTAACTGTGATCCGGACGAGATCGACTACGTAATTCCCGGCAACGACGATGCCATCAGGGCTGTCCGCCTCTTGACTAGCAAGATGGCAGATGCCGTTCTTGAAGGCCGGCAGGGGGAGCAGAGCGCGGCAGAAGAAGCAAGGTAGGGGGTATCCCCCTACCTTTTCCTTAGTTCGGGTTACACAGTCTGCTTTGCGGATATAATACTCCTTAGGAAAATCATGGCTAGGGGGACGTTTATGGAGATACCGGCGAGTCTTGTAAAAGAATTGCGGGAGCGCACGGGCGCGGGCATGATGGATTGCAAGAAGGCCCTTGTCGAAACCGGCGGTGACATCGAAAAGGCGATCGTCTACCTGCGCGAAAAGGGATTGGCCGCGGCGGCGAAAAAGGCCGGGCGCATCGCCGCCGAAGGGGTGGTTGATAGCTACATCCACGGCGGCGGCCGGATCGGCGTCCTGGTAGAGATTAACTGCGAGACCGACTTTGTCGCCAAGACCGAAGAATTCCGGTCTTTTGTCCGCGACATCGCCATGCAAATTGCGGCCGCCAGGCCGGAATGGGTGCGGCGCGAAGACGTCCCGCCGGAGAAGGTGGCCCAGGAACGGGAAATTCTCCGGGTCCAGACGCTCAACGAGGGTAAACCGGAAAAGATCGTCGACAAGATTGTGGATGGCCGGATGGAGAAGTTTTTTAAGGAAGTCTGCCTTCTGGAACAGCCGTTTATTAAAAACCCGGACGTGACGGTGGGTGACGTGCTTAAAGAAACCATCGCCAGGCTGGGAGAAAATGTCGTTGTCCGGCGCTTCATCCGTTACGAACTGGGTGAAGGCATCGAACGTTAGAGGATTTTTGCGGTGCTTGGTGAAATACAGTAGTTGGAGGATGGCACATGATCACCCCCAAGTACCGGCGGGTTATCCTCAAACTGAGCGGCGAAGCGCTGGCAGGCGCCCAGGGTTACGGCATAGACCCGGCAATTGTCGCGTACATTGCTTCGGAAATCGGGGATGTGTTGCAACAGTTTCGGGTGCAAATCGCCGTTGTGGTCGGTGGAGGCAATATCTGGCGCGGTGTCGCGGGAAGCGCCAAAGGAATGGACCGGGCGGCCGCGGACTATATGGGTATGCTGGCCACGGTCATTAATGCCCTGGCGTTGCAAGACGCGCTGGAGAAGGAGGGCGTGCCTACCCGGGTGCAGTCGGCCATCGAGATGCGGGCGGTCGCGGAACCGTACATACGCCGCCGGGCCATCAGGCACCTTGAGAAAGGGCGAGTGGTTATTTTTGCCGCCGGCACGGGGAACCCGTATTTTTCGACGGATACGACCGCGGCTTTGCGGGCTGCGGAGATCGAGGCGGACGCCATCCTGATGGCGAAACGTGTGGACGGGGTATACGATGCCGATCCGCTCAAGCATCCTGGGGCCAGGAAGTTTGAAACCCTTACCTATATCGACATGCTTAACCTGGGCCTGGGGGTAATGGACGCTACGGCCGCATCGCTCTGCATGGAAAACGGCATTCCCATTGTGGTCTTCGACGTCAATAAGCCGGGAAACATCCGTAAGGCCATTCTAGGGGAAAAAATCGGCACATATATTGGGAGTGAAGTGCAGTGCGCGAACTTATAAGTACAGCCGAGTCCAACATGCAGAAAACCGTCGAAATCGTCAAGCGGGAATTTGCCTCCCTCCGGGCGGGCAGGGCTACCCCGGCCCTGCTTGACAAGATTCTCGTTAATTATTACGGCACACCAACCCCCGTAAACCAGCTTGCCTCCATCTCGGTTCCCGAGCCGCGCTTGCTGGTGGTGCAGCCGTGGGATAAATCGGTAACAGGCGAGATCGAGAAGGCCATCCTCAAATCGGACCTGGGGATAACGCCGTCCAGTGACGGCAACGTGATCCGCCTGACGATACCGCAACTCACGGAAGAGCGGCGGCAGGAACTGGTCAAGGTGATCAAGAAAAAGGCGGAAGAGGGCAGGGTGGCCATTCGCAACATCCGCCGCGACGCAAACGACCAGTTGAAGGCGAAGCAAAAGAAAGGGGAAATAACCGAGGATGAGTTGCGGCGCGGGCAGGACGAGGTGCAGAAGCTTACCGACAAGTATATTAAGGAGATCGATCGCCTGCTGCAAGCGAAGGAAAAAGAGATTATGGAGATTTAGTGCCATGCGAGCGCTTCCCGATGTTCTGGGCATGGAGTTGGAAGAAGCGGTTTCCCGTCTGCGAAAGGCGGGCTGGCAGGTTGAGGTGCGAAGTACTTTCCCCTGCCGGAGGAAGCCGCGCGGCCCGCGGCGGGTTGTCAGGTGCCGCAAAACGGCAGCAACGAAGGTAGAGGTTGTCGCGGCGCACCAGGGATGGGAGGAGGTCGGCGCGGCGGAT
>DMDP01000230.1 GCA_003445475.1 Peptococcaceae bacterium
CCGGTACCGGGCGATCCCATAATAGGTTACATAACCCGCGGCCGGGGTATCTCGGTGCACCGGCGCGACTGTCACAACGTCAGCGTGTGGACCCGGCAGGAGCGGGAGCGGCTGGTAGAGGTCGCCTGGGATAACGACTTTAACGCACCCTTCCAGGTCAAGCTCGAGGTGTCCGGAATGGACCGTGCGGGTCTCCTGGCCGACGTTATGGAAGTCCTTTCCGAGATGAAGATTAGTGCCAGCTGGGTGACGGCGCGAGGGCAAAAGGGGCAACTTGCCACCATCGATATAGTTCTCACACTCAAGAATCTGGAACAGCTCACATATCTCGTACAGAAGATCGGGCGCATACGTGACGTTTTCGAAGTGCGGAGGGTGGTGTAGGTGCGGGCCATTGTCCAGCGGGTAGCCCGGAGTTCGGTCACCGCCGACGGTAAACTGCTTGGGGCCGTTGGACGAGGCCTGCTCGTTTTTCTAGGTGTCACCCACGGAGACACACCGGCGGAAGCGCGCTACCTGGCTAAAAAAATAGCCCAGCTACGCATATTTGAGGATGAGCGCGGCAAGATGAACCTCTCTGTGGTCGACGTAGGCGGGGCGGCTCTTGTCGTGTCCCAGTTTACGCTTTACGCCGACTGCCGCCGCGGCCGGCGGCCGGCCTTTACAGATGCGGCGCCGCCGTCCGTGGCCGAGCCGCTGTACCTTGATTTTGCCCGGGCCCTTGCCGCGGAGGGGGTGCAGGTTTTTACCGGGCAGTTCGGCGGTCACATGCTGGTCGAACTGGTCAACGACGGCCCTGTAACCATCTGGCTTGATACCAGGGAATTGATGAAACGTGGTGAAAAAGAGTGATCCTACATCTCCTGGTAGTCGGTGAACTGGCCACCAACTGCTACGTTCTGGGTTGCCCCAGGACCCACCGGGGACTAGTAATTGACCCGGGAGGCGATGCGCCGGTTATTATAGAGGAGATCAGGAAACTGCAGCTAAATATAGAAAAAATCGTCCTCACGCACGGGCACATTGACCATTGGGCCGCCGCCGGGAACGTCGTGGAGGCTACGGGTGCCTCGGTAGCAATCCACACCGACGACGCCTTTATGCTCAGCAATCCCGCGGCAAGCCTGGCGACTTACCTCAAGGCAGGGGCTTCACTCCGGCCCGATGTCTTCCTGCGCGAGGGTGACACTGTTACCGCGGGTACGCTGGCGTTGCGGGTATTGCATACACCCGGCCACACGCCCGGGGGAATTTGTCTTTACACACCGGGCACCGTTTTCACAGGCGATACGCTCTTTGAGGGGAGCATAGGCCGGCACGATCTGCCGGGGGGTGACCTGCGACGTCTTATTGCTTCCATTAAAGAAAAACTGCTCGTACTACCTGATGAGACCAAAGTGTACCCCGGACACGGGTCGCAGACGACCATCGCCGGCGAGCGCCGCTACAACCCCTACCTGACCGAGGCGTGGGATTAACGGCAAGCGGTGGACGCTTCGGCGCGTGCGTAGGCCGGCCTGGAATGCCAAGGCTTGACAGGCAACGGGCAGTGGCTTAGAATTTTGGCGAAGCTCCCGTTCCTGCGCGTACAGGGGGCGGGAGCTTATTCATTGAATGGGAGAGCATTTATTAATGGCTATCAAGAGACCGCGCGGCACTGCCGATGTTTTGCCGGGTGAGGTCGAGAAGTGGCTTGCGCTGGAAAATCTCGCCCGGCGTCTCAGTCGCACTTATGGTTACGCAGAAATTCGCACTCCTATTTTCGAGCACACGGAACTCTTTGCCCGCAGCGTGGGCGATGCGACCGATATTGTGGAAAAGGAAATGTATACCTTCCTTGATAAGGGTGGGCGCAGCATCACCTTACGCCCTGAAGGAACGGCATCGGTAGCGAGGGCCTACATTGAGCACGGCATGTCCAGTTTGCCCCAACCGGTTAAGCTGTACTACGTCGGCCCCTTTTTCCGGCACGACCGGCCCCAGGCCGGACGCCTGCGCCAGTTCCACCAGTTTGGCGTCGAGGTTTTTGGTGCAGCACATCCGCGCGCGGATGCGGAAGTTATCATTCTGGCATGTGAATTCTTCCGCGCCCTGGGTCTAAACAGTGTTGAGATACTGTTGAACAGCGTGGGGTGCCCGGTTTGCCGGGCGAGTCTCATACGCCGGCTCAAAGACTTTTTCCGGAACCGGAATGAAGAAGTTTGTGCCACCTGCCGGGCGAGACTGGAACGCAACCCGCTGCGGGTGCTGGACTGTAAGGACGAAAGATGCCGGGAGTTGATCCGCGCCGCACCTACCCCGATTGATACACTGTGCGGCGAATGTCGCAGCCACTTCCAGCAGGTCCAGAGATATCTCGGTCGCCAACGCGTACCCTATACCGTGGAGCCACACCTGGTGCGGGGGTTGGACTACTACACAAGGACGGCCTTCGAGTTCGTCGCCCCGGATCTTGGAGCACAAAATTCGGTGGGCGGCGGGGGGAGATATGACGGGCTGGTTGAGGCCTGCGGCGGCAAGCCGACCCCCGGCGTTGGCTTTGCCATCGGGCTGGAGCGGACGCTGCTCCTAATGGAGAAAGCCGGTAAAGACATTGGTCGACTGCCGGTGAAACCCCGCGTTTTC
>DMDP01000116.1:0-13333 GCA_003445475.1 Peptococcaceae bacterium
ATCCGCAACACGGAAGGTTTCGACAATTGACGTATGTTTATCCTCTTCCTGCACCAGCTTGTCGTTAGGAATGGTGATAAGGGTATCGACCTTGCTGCGCAGGTTTTCGATGCCGACCTCTGCCTGCTGGGCACGGCGGCGACCTTCGAAGGTAAAGGGTTTGGTTACAACACCAACCGTAAGGGCGCCCAACTCTTTCGCAATTTCGGCCACTATCGGTGCGGCGCCGGTACCGGTTCCTCCCCCCATGCCGGCGGTAACAAAAACCATATCTGCCCCTTTGATGGCTTCGGTAATTTCCTCGCGGCTTTCTTCAGCCGCCTTTTCCCCGATCTCCGGGTTGCCTCCGGCACCGAGGCCTTTGGTAAGCTTCGCGCCGATTTGCAACCGGTTGTTTGCCAGGGATACGGACAGTGCCTGGGCATCTGTGTTGATGGTTATGAACTCTACTCCTCTCAGCCCCGCGTTTATCATCCTGTTGACCGCGTTATTACCGGCACCGCCGACACCGACTACCTTAATAACGGCAACATTTACGGGTTCAAGTTCCAAATCGATCACCGTTCCTCCCCCCCTTCGTGCCGGCTTCAAGGGACGCTGATTATCAGACTACGGTTGATGTAGATTTCAACACCTACTAGCTTTTCCCTTTTTAATCGGCGGCGAAATTTATTTCTTAATCAGTTTACGTCTGATAGCGGCAAGGTTCTGAAACAGCCGTACACCAAACGCGACTACCGCGGCCGTATAGAGTTCAACCCCCAAGCGATCCCCGATAAAGACCAGCCCCGCTGCAAGCAACGTGTTGGCGACAAAACCGGAAAGAAAAATCGCGTTATCGAAACTTTCCTCCATGCCGGCACGAATGCCGCCGAAAACGGAATCCGTGGCCGCCAGGATGGCAATCCCCAGGTATTTGCCGTAAACCTGGGGGATAACCAGCGGTACGTTCAGGCCGATAACAACCCCAAGGGTTAAACCCACCAGAACCATCCAGACGCCGAGCCACATCACTCTTCCGCCCCTTCTTTAATGGGTTTCGCATAACGAAACGCCATCGGCCCTTCATAAGCCGGTACCTCAACGCGCTCTTTTTTCTCTACCACAAAATTGATTCCCCACTTCCGCAGGGTTTCGGCCACTCCTCCCTCCATCTCCAGGGTGCCCTGCAGCACATCCGGGTCGCCTATAGCCGTAATCACGTAAGGAGGCGTAATGCGGTTCAAGTTGACGTTAATAAACGTCCCGGCCACGCGTATTTCACTCATGCTGACAAGCCGCTGCCCGTTGATGGCTATGGCTTCCGCCCCGGCGCCCCAAAGCTCGTTGACTATCCGCAAAATGTCCTCGTCCCGAACTGTAAACAGGTACCTTTTCATTTCCGGCGGCCCTTCGGCGGGTTTATCAGATACGATTACCTCTACGCCGGGTCCTTCCATTGGCACCAGACCGGCTTGTATCTTGTTTTTCTCGATCTCCGTTTTGAGCGCCGCTTCCGCCTGCGCATAACCCTGCGTGGCGGTGAGTAGTTTTTGCTGAAGGTCTTTGGCTTCCTGTCGCAAGCTCGCGGCCGCCTCTTCCAGGCGCTGCAGTTCAACCGTCAGCTCGTGCGCCCGCGTCGCCGGCATAATTTCTGCCGGTGGCTGGTTTACCACCCGCAACTGTATGGTGACTAGCAAAGCGAGAATAAACGCAACGGCAGCCACGGACAAGGTCTCTTGTTTCAATCAGCTACTCCTCCCCTTCCACGGCTACAGGACGGGCATATTTAAACCCGGTAGCCCCTTTATAAGCCTTGATAACCACCACGGGATGCTTTTTTACATCCACCTCAATACCCCAATACCGCAGGCTATCAATGACGCCTCCCTTCATTTTCAAGGATGCCTCCAGGGTCTCCGGATCACCAATAGCCGTAATGACATAGGGTGGCACCAGCCTTTCCGTCTTGTTAACCAGAATGGCCGGACCGATACATCGAACCTCGGTCCTGGAAATAACCCTTTCGCCGTTGATCGCGAGCGCTTCCGCGCCCGCGGCCCGCAGTTCGTTCAATACCTTCAAAATGTCCTCATCGTGCAGCACGTAGAAATTGGGGTTCTGTCCGGGTTGCACGGCCGCACTGCTGTCGTTCAAGATCACCTCGATACCCGGCCCCGCTACATCTATGGCGCCGGCCTGGATACGCGCGGCATCAAGTTCAGAACGCAACTCGACCAGGGCCGGGTTTTCCGCCAGCTGATTGAGTTGCGTCCGCAGCTCATCCACCCGCTCCTGCAGAACCTGGTGCTCTTGCCGGGCACGCTGGACATCGGCCTTTAACTCGTTAAACCTCTGGATGGAAACCGCTTGCGCTTGCTGGCGCGCCATACGAAACTGCGTCGCCACCATTAAGCCGAGTATCAAGCCAACGGCGATAAAGACCCAGTAGAAATTATGATCTTTTAGCCTTTGCCACAGCGCTACCAAAGCCCCTATCCCTCCGCGTACTTGACTACCGGTCTTCGGGGATCTGACAGGTCAACGTAGATAACCTTACCGCCCTGTTCCCGCGCCGCTTTGAGAACGTCGTCCAGGATGGCAACCTGTGCCCCGAGTTCTTCCTCAGAAGCCGTTCCCAAACGGATCTCAACCCCGTCTACGGTGTACGCCGTAATCTTCCCGTCACGGCCCCCGTGTATCTCGGCAAATCGCACCCCTCCCAGGGAGTCGAGCGCGTTCGCCACCCGCATAACGGCCGGCCACACGGCGTCACCCGGCCGCACCCCCGTGGCCAGCGGCAAATCCGATTTTTCTATCGATACGCGCTCAAGCAGCACGCCTTCTTCATCAACTTCCCAGAAGGCATTATCCTGAAACAAAAGCACCCTCGGCCGTCTTTCCTCGATATTTATAAGCACTGTCCGTGGGAGTTTTCTAACAACGCTGGCGTCCTTAACAAGAGTTAAACGGCGAAGGCGGGCTTCGACTTCGCCGGTGTTAATCTTAAAAATGCTGGTGCCGTATTCTATTTGGGCGACTTTCTTTACCTCCTGCTCGGAAAGCCTCGTCGTACCCACTACCTCAACGGTATCGATATTGAAAAAGGCCGAGCGCAGAAAAACGAACAACGCGATCAATAGTAAAAAAATAAAAAAAACCGTTTCCAGCCAGTTAAGCCGGTATGCCAAGCCTTCCCCTCCCTTCAACGAGTATATTACACCCTTGCCGAGAAGACAACTTGTCCAACGGTGGATTAAAAAGGGAGGGGGTTAATTGCTAACCCGTACAATGTCGGCTCCCAACATCCTATATTTTTCCTCCAGTTTGGCGTAACCCCTGTCTATGTGTTCCACGTGTTCCACAACAGTCGTGTTTTCGGCTGCCAACCCGGCAAGGACCAGAGCCGCGCCCGCGCGCAGGTCGGTGGCCTCCACGTACGCCCCGATGAGGTCCTTAACGCCGCGTATAACGGCCGTGTTTCCTTCAATCCGGATATTGGCCCCCATGCGTACCAGTTCCGGCACGTGCTTGAAGCGGTTTTCAAAAATGGTTTCCGAGACGATGCTTGCCCCATCGGCCACGGTTAAAAGGGCCATCATTTGCGGCTGCATATCTGTGGGAAAGCCCGGAAACGGCATCGTCTTAACGTCAACCGCCCGGAGGCGCCCGTCAACGCGCACCCGCACCCCATCATCCGTTACCGTCACGCAGGCTCCCATTTCCCGTAACTTGGCTATGACCGGTTCAACGTGTTCCGGAATGATATTCGTTACCAGTACATCGCCACGGGTTATGGCGGCGGCCACCAGGTGTGTGCCAGCATCGATGCGGTCGGGTATAATATGGTGTTCCGCGGGATGCACGCCAGGCACCCCTTGAATTCTGATGACCCCCGTTCCTGCACCTTTAACCCGTGCGCCCAACAGGTTGAGAAAGTTCTGCAGGTCAACAATTTCTGGTTCCTTGGCTGCGTTCCGTATTACTGTCTGCCCCTCGGCCAAAACGGCGGCCATCATCAAGTTTTCGGTTGCGCCCACACTGGGCACGTCAAGGTGGATCTCGGCGCCGCGAAGTTTTGTGGCCGTCGCTGTGATATACCCTGCGCGCTCTGTGATGGTGGCACCCAGCGCGCGCAGGCCTCTGATATGTAAATCCATCGGCCGGGCCCCGATATTGCAACCGCCTGGCTGGGAAATCGACACCTCGCCAAAGCGGGCCAGAAGCGGGCCGAGAACCAGGTTTGAGGCGCGCATACGTCGCATAAGTGTTTCCGGCACGTTGACCGTCGTGGCGGTCGTGGCGTTCACGCCGAGCGTACCGGCCTCCCAGGACACGCCGGCCCCCAGATAACGCAGGAGATCGGCCATCATCTGTATATCGCGGAGGTTGGGAACATCGTGGATGGTGCTTTCGCCGGCACAAAGGAGAGTGGCGGCCATTATTGGCAGTGCAGCATTTTTCGAACCCTCAACGCCAACCGTTCCCTCAAGGCGGTTGCCTCCCCTGATGACAAACCTATCCATCTGTCACCCCGCCTTACATTTCGCCCAATACTTTCACCTCTAGCTCCAGAGAAATACCGGTTTTCTCGTACACCAACTCCCGGACCCTGTTGATCAGTTCGTAAATATCGGCCGCCGTGGCACCACCAAGGTTAATAATAAAATTGGCGTGTTTTCGCGAAACCTGCGCCTTGCCGACCGTTAAACCCTTCGCGCCGGCCAATTCGATGAGGCGCCCCGCCGCCTGGCCGGGCGGGTTTTTAAAAACGCTACCCGCACTGGGGTAGGCCAGCGGCTGCGTCGCCTTGCGGTGCGCCAGACCGGCCTCCATTTCCCTGCGGATCCGGTCCTTTTCCCGCGGCGCGAGGGTCAGAAGCGCTTCAACCACTATCAGGGGCGTAGCCTGCAGTATACTTTCCCGGTAACCAAAGACAAGGTCTTCGCGGCCCAAAGTAGCCGTTTCGCCCGCCGGCGTCACCGCCAGAATCCCGGTCACCACGTCGGCCATCGCCCGACCGTTGGCGCCGGCGTTCATCACGATGGCGCCGCCGATACTGGCCGGGATCCCCCAGACAAACTCCAACCCGCCGAGGTGCGCTTCAAGGGCCGCAGCGGCCACCCGGCCCACGCCTGCACCCGCCTGGGCTCTTATTTTATTCCTCTTAACATCCAATTGCGCCAGTCCAGCCCCGATTTTGAGGACAATACCCGCCAAACCACGGTCGCCGACCAAAACGTTCGAACCGTTACCAAGGACCGTGAGAGGAATCCCGCGTTCGTTAGCGTACCTTGTCACGGCTGCCACATCTTGTGAGCTGACCGGCATGACAAAGACTTCCGCGGGCCCACCTACGCGCCAGGTGGTGTGCATGCTCAAGGGCTCATCCGCCAGTACGTTTCCTTGCAGCAGATACTTAAGATCCGCGATGATCGCCTGTTGCCGGTTCACCGCGCAGATGCCTCCAGTTTCTTTGCAAACCTGACACCGCTTTGCCAGATATCGCCTGCCCCAAGGATCAGGACCACGTCACCGGCACGGGTGATTTGGGCAAGTGTTTCCACCACTTCGTCCTGCGTGGCGCAATAGTAGGGCCTGATCCCACGGCTCTGTAACGCCCGCACGATCAGGCCGGCATCGACGCCGGGAATAGCCTTTTCCCCGGCAGGGTAGATGGCGTTAATCAGGACGACATCGGCGCCGGACAGCGCCTCACCAAACGCGTCGTAAAGAAAATAAGTTCTGGTGTAGCGATGCGGTTGGAAAACCGCCACCACGCGCCGGGGCCCGATCTGTCTGGCCGCCCGCAGGGTAGCCTTGATTTCCGTCGGATGGTGTGCATAATCGTCGATAACCTTGATGCCGTTGGTCTCGCCGAGAAGCTGGAAGCGCCGCTTGACGCCCCGGAAAGATGCCAGGATCCGGGTAATCGACGGAAAATCCAGTCCCAGGTGACGTCCCACCGCGACGGCGGCCAGGGCGTTTTTGAGATTGTGGACACCCGGCACGGACACCCTTACCGTCCCCAGTTTTTCCCCCCGCCACCAGACTTCGCCCTGTGAACCCGTTCCGTTGAGGGAAACCGACCGCAAAACGTAATCGGCCGCGTAATTCTCGCCATAAGTGCAAACGGGTACTTTGAGGCGGTTAACCAGGGTAGCTAAGAAAGGATCGTCAACACACAGTACCGCCAGCCCGTCGCCAGGGAGCCGGCGCAGGAAGTCATGGAACGCTTCGCAAACTCTTTCGAAGGTTCCGTAATAGTCAAGGTGATCGGCTTCCACGTTCGTAACAACCGCGATGTGCGGCGAAAGTTTCAGGAAGGAAGCGTCACTTTCATCGGCCTCGGCCACCAGGTATGTTCCGCCACCCGCTCTGGCCCCGCCGCCAAGATGGTTGGCCTCACCACCGATGACGACCGTCGGGTCAAAACCGGCCTTTTCCAGCACGAGGGCAACGAGCGCGGTGGTAGTCGTCTTGCCGTGGGCGCCGGCAACGGCAATTCCGTGCTGTAAGCGCATCAGCCAGGCCAGCATATCGGCCCGGTGGATGACGGGTATGGACCGCCTCCTTGCGGCTACAACCTCAACGTTGTCGGGGGGTATGGCCGAAGAAACCACAACCATTTCCGTATCCCCAAGGTTTTCCGCTGCATGGCCGTAATAGATGGTGGCGCCCCTGCGGGCCAGCTCTTCCGTCGCACCGGTGCGTTTGATATCCGACCCGCTCACCCGTACGCCCTTTTCCAGCAGCACACGGGCGAGACTGCTCATCCCCGACCCACCGATACCGATAAAGTGCACGCACCGTGGTATCAAACCCACTATTTCCGCTCCTTCCTTGACGGACGCCGCTGCCGCTTCGCCTTATACTATGCAAAAAAAGAGTATATGTTACGGAGACTTGTCCTCCTGAAGACCCAACTCAAGTATAGAGCCCCGAACGCAACCTTTTCAACTTCTTCGGTCGGCCAGCCGGTCGATTATGTCGAGCAGTCTTTCCAGGGCGTCCGGCTTGCCAAGGGCGCGGGCGGCCTGTGCCATGCGCTGCCGGCGATCCACGTCCTGCCGGAGTTCTTCAATCAGGCGCACCAGAACGTTACCCGTGAGCTCCCGGTCCGGGACAAGCACCGCCGCCCCCCGCCGGACCAGCGCGCGTGCATTGTGCTCCTGGTGCTTACCCGTGGCAAAAGGATACGGCACCAGAATGCTCGGGAGCCCCAGGGCGGTGATTTCGGCGATGGTAGACGCTCCCGCCCGCGAGACAACCAGATCTGCCGCTGCCAGAAGCCGGGGAATATCGTAAAAGTAGGGTGCAACGGTTATGTTGGGCGCAGCCGCCAGGGACACGCGGGCGCCTCTTAGCGCTTCCAGAAAAGCATCGTACTGGGCTCGTCCGGTGACGTGGTACAAACGAATTGCCGGCTCGTCTTTCAAGACCCGGCAAACCTCAACCATGGCCTCGTTGATGGTCCGGGCTCCCCGGCTGCCGCCAAACGACACCACGGTGAAGATGTCGTCGAGACCGTAGTAAGCGCGCGCCTCTTCCCGCCGCGCCCCGAGCACCTCGGGTCGCACGGGCAACCCGGTGACCCGGACCCGCGCCTTTGGCGGCAAATAACGGATTGCATCCCCAAAAGTCAAAGCCGTACAAGAGGTAAACCGGGACAGGATGCGATTCGTCAAACCCGGAAAAGCGTTCTGCTCGTGGATAAGGGTGGGTACTCGTTTACATACGGCGGCAAGCACCACCGGCCCGCAAACGTATCCACCGGTGCCCACGACGACGTCCGGTTTGAAGTGCGAGACGAGGGTCCATGCTTCGGCAAACCCGCGTGCGGCCCGCCACACGGCCACCAGATTGCCCGCCGTGATGCGGCGTTGGAGACCGGCACCGGAAACGGCATAAAACCGGTAACCCGCCCGTGGTACGATGTCGTACTCCAAACCGTTGGTGGTACCCGCGTAAACAATTTCTGCCGTGGGGTGGCGCAACCTCAGGCCGTCCGCAATGGCCAGCGCCGGATAGATGTGACCGCCGGTTCCCCCGCCGCTGATAATCACACGCATTTTAGTCCTCCTCATTGCCTGAGCCGGTAACGGGAGATGTTGAGCAGAATGCCTACCGCCGTCAGGGTGAAAAGGAGTGATGTGCCGCCAAAGCTGACCATGGGAAGCGTGATGCCGGTAACCGGGAGAACGCCGCTGACGACACCCACGTTAATCAGGGCCTGTAACGCGATACCCGCGGTAATCCCCGTCGCTAGGATGCTCCCAAAGGCATCCGGCGCCATGGCCGCGATGCGCAACCCACGCCAGATAAAGACAATAAACAGGCCCAGAACAACGCAGGTCCCGACAAACCCCAGTTCTTCACCGATCACCGCAAAAATAAAATCGGTATGTTGTTCGGGGAGGTAAAGATATTTTTGCTTACCCTGTCCCAAGCCGACGCCGAATAGGCCACCGGAGCCCAGCGCGTAAAGCGACTGGATGATGTGAAAACCACTTCCCTGTGGATCCCTCCACGGATCGAGAAACGCCAGAAACCGTTTGAGCCTGTATTTTTCCACATAGATGGCAGCCCCCACCGCCGCCATTCCGGCCAGACCGATTGCAACCAGCGTGCCCGTTCTGGCGCCGGCAGCAAAAAGCATGATGAAAATGGTGCCGGCCAGCGTAAATGCCGTCCCCAGGTCGGGCTGAGCGAGAACAAGTGCTGCGACGGCAACAGCCAGGAGCAAGAACGGGAAAACGCCCCGCCAGAAACGCCGCACCTCTTCTCCCTTCACCGCCAGACCGTAAGCGGTGAAAATGATCAGGCAGAGCTTCGCCAGTTCCGAAGGCTGAACGGTAAGGGGGCCCAGGCCGATCCAGCGTGTTGCCCCGTGAGAGGATCTGCCAATACCCGGAATGAATACGGCCACCAGAAGCAAGAGTCCGACCACAAGCATTACCGGCGCCCAGCGTTTCCAGTGCCAGTAATCCACCCGCATGGTAACGAACATGGCCCCAAGGCCGAGGAGTGCCCAGAGCAGTTGCCGCTTAAAAAAATAAAGGGCGTCCCCGAAACGGACAAGTGCGCTGTATTCACTGGCACTTAAAATCATGATCAGGCCGATGCTGAGTAAACCCAGGACGGTTAAGAAAAGAGCAAAATCAGCCGGTCGTCTGCGTATTGCCACGCGCCTCGCCCTCCACGAGTTCGCGTACTACCTTTTTGAAGAGATTACCTCGCTCCTCGTAGTTGGCAAACATATCCCAGCTTGCGCAAGCGGGTGATAAAAGGACCACCTCGCCGCGGCGCGCCTCGCGGTGGGCCAGTTTGACGGCATCCGGAAGACTGGTTGCCCGCAAGACGCTTTCAAATCCCTCGGCCCGCACCGCGGCCTCGATTGCCGAAGCGCTCTCTCCGAGAACGACCAGCACGCGTACCTTTTCCTTTACCTTGGCCGCAAGGGAGCTGAAACTTCCGCCCTTGTTTCTACCGCCGGCGATGAGGACAATCGGGACGTTGTATGCATCCAGCGCCTTAATGGTCGCCTCCGGGTTGGTCCCCTTGGAATCGTTAACGTACTTCACCCCGTTATGCTCGGCCACCAGTTCCAGCCTGTGGGCGACGCCCCGGAATGTGCGCAGGGCGTCGGCGATGTGCCTTGCGTCGACACCCATGCTCCAGGCCGCGGCCGCCGCCGCCAGTGCATTCTCCAGGTTATGCGACCCGGGAAGAAGCAACTCTCCAACCGCGCACACTTCGCGCGTCTGGTCCGGACGGATAAGCACAATCTTACCGGCTTGGACGCAGACGCCCCTATCTACCGTATGCGTACGGCTGAAAAATATAACCTGTCCCGGCGTCCGGCCGGCCAGGCCTGCCGTTATACGGTCGTCAAAATTCAGCACCGTGAAGTCCGCAGGCCCCTGCCTTCTGAATATCCGCGCTTTTGCCTCTACATAGGCGTTGAAATCTCCGTGCCAGTCGAGGTGATCGGGAGTGATGTTCAGGATAACGGCTACCCGCGGTCGGAAGGTCCGCGTGGCGGCCAGTTGAAAGCTGGAAACTTCGGCCACAATGACGTCCTCCGGGCCCAAGGTTTCCACTTTGTCGATCAGCGGCACACCGATGTTTCCACCTACCAGCACGCGGTACCCCGCCCGGCGGAAGATCTCGCCTGTAAGCGCCGTGGTCGTGGTCTTTCCGTTGGTCCCGGTGACAGCCACTACCGGCGCGCGTGCCAGTTGAAAGGCCAGTTCCAGTTCCCCTGTGACCGGCACGCCCGCCTCCTCGGCCTGTCTCACCGGTGGAGCCGTCGGCGGCACGCCGGGGCTCACCACCACCAGGTCCCATAAAGCCGGCGTGACCTGTGGATAACCGCCGAGGACAACATTGACATCCGGATCAAGGCGGCCAAGGTTTTCCCGCAGTTCAGAGTCCGCCTTGATATCCGCAAGGGTAACCCTCGCGCCGCAACTTGCCAGAAAGCGGCCGGCCGCGACGCCGGTTTTTCCCGCACCGATAACCAGTATCCTCTTTCCCTTAAACAAGCTCCCGCGTCCTTTCCACAGGTCTCAGCCCAGGCCGTAAATGCCAAGGAGCCCCAGTAGTGCCAGGAAAGCTTGCACCGCCCAAAATACGTTAACCACACGGACCTCGGACCAGCCGGCCAATTCAAAGTGGTGATGCAGAGGGCTCATGCGAAAGATGCGCCTGCCGAACAATTGAAAGGAGAGAACCTGTAATATGACAGACAGCGTTTCGGCCACAAAAATCCCGCCGACCATCGCAAGAAAAAGCTCGCTGCGGGTAACCACCGCGGCAGCGGCCAGCCCGCCGCCAAGGGCGAGGGAACCGGTATCCCCCATAAACACCCGTGCCGGATGCCGGTTGTAGGCGAGAAAACCGGTGCACCCGCCGGCAGTCGCCGCCATGACGACGGCCACCCAGGTTTTGTCCATCGCCAGCGCAAGAAAAGTCAGGGCACAGGCGGCGATTGCCACCGACCCGGCAGCCAGCCCGTCCAGTCCGTCGGTGAGATTAACCGCATTGGCCGTACCGACAACGACAAAGATACAAACGATGAGGAAAAACCACCAGCCGTAATCGAACGCCATCCCCCCGTCGCGGAGCATACCGGAAAAAGGAATTACCAGGTTGGTGCCCCGGCCCAAAACAAAGACGGCCACCACGGCCAGAAGGATGGATATCAACACCTGCATGCCGAGTTTCTCGCGCGCCCGCAATCCCAGAGGGCGCTTAAGCGCAACCTTGACGAAGTCGTCCGCAAAACCGATCAGTCCGAAGGCAAGCATGACCCCCAGTACGGTTAACCCTTCCTGCAAACCCAGGGGCGGCTGCCGGCCGGCAAGCCACACCACCAGCAGTACGCCGGCGGCAATCCCGCTGAGGAAGATGATACCGCCCATGGTGGGTGTCCCCGTTTTCTTTAGATGGCGGGCCGGACCGTCGGCGCGCACCCACTGGCCGAAACGAAGGCGGTGCAGCAGGGGAATGACCAGCGGCCCTAGAAGCAGCGTCCCAAAGAGTGCGGCCGTAAAAGCTACGAGTATCTTGCTCATGACCGGGGCCCCCCGCTTACCGCCATAGACTTCAGGGCGGCGACGATTTCTTCCATCCGCACACCCCGCGACCCCTTGATCAGGATCACTTCGTCACCCTCAAGCAGCCGTGTCAACAGCGTGCTAGCTTCCCGGTTATCCGCACATTCGTAGACGGCGGCGGCTATGCCCGCAGCGCGCGCACCGCGCGCAATTTCCCGCGCCAGGTCGCCTACCGTCACGAGCAGGCGCAAACCTGCCGCGGCGCAGGCCTTCCCGACCTCGCGGTGGCCGGGAACGGTTCGCGGGCCGAGTTCCAGCATGTTCCCCAGAACGGCCACCCGGCTGCGGTTATGCCCCACTTCCTTCAGCACAGCCAGAGCCGCCCGCACGGAAGCCGGGCTGGCGTTGTAAACATCGTTGATAATGGTCAGCGACCCGCACTCTACGATATTGAGGCGCATCGGCGAAAGCCTGGCCGCGGCAAGCCCCTTCGCTATTTCTTCGAGACCAAGGCCCATTTCCAGACCTACGGCGATTGCCGCCAGGGCATTGACCGCGTTGTGCCGTCCCGGGAAGGGGAGGAAAAAATTCACTTCTTTCCCGCTTATGTATGCTGTGAAGCGGCAGCCGTTTCCTTCAGGCCGGTAATGCACAAGCCTGATGTCGGCCTCCGCGCCTTCACCGAAGAAAACAACACGGCCGCGGCACCGCCGCGCCTGCTCCCGCATGTAGGGGCTGTCCGTATGCAAGACGGCAAACCCGCCGCGCGGAATATGGTCCAAAAGCTCTCCTTTCACCCGGGCAATATTCGCCACCGTACCCAGCAGTTCGAGGTGTGTTTCCCCGATGTTGGTAATGACACCCGCGTCCGGACGGGCAATGCGGGCAAGCGCGTCGATTTCGCCGGCCGCCCGCATCGCCAGTTCGCACACCGCCACCTCGTGGTGCGCTTCCAACGCCAGCAGGGTTAAGGATAAACCGATTTCGTTATTAAGGTTTTCACGCGTGGCCAGGACATTGTAGCGGGTGGACAGCACCGCAGCCGTTAAATCCTTGGTGCTCGTTTTTCCGGTACTTCCCGTAACGCCAACCAACCGCACGCCGCTGCGCTCACGGTTATAGCCGGCCAACCGTTGCAATGCTTTCAGGGTGTCGGCCACCTGGATTATGGCCAACGGTCCCGGCAATTCGCCCGGCAAGTCGCGCACCACGACACCGGCCGCCCCCCGCGCGGCGGCCTGAGATATAAACGCATGCCCGTCAAACCGCTCTCCGGTAAGGGCAAAAAAGAGATCTCCCGGAACCAGCGTCCTGGTGTCCGTACTTATGCTCCTGACGGTCCTTCCCGGGTTTCCCCACAGGAGCTTGCCGTCGATAACGCGGGCAATGGTTTCAAGAGCCAACGGGATCATTTCCGGTTGCGGCCCATCTCCTCGAGCAGTTCCGCCACCACCTTGCGGTCGTCGAAGGGAAGCCGCTCCTCCCCGATGATCTGATAGTCCTCGTGTCCCTTCCCGGCCACAACAATAACGTCGCCGGCACGGGCGATCTGTAGAGCAGCACGGATGGCCCTTCGCCTGTCAGGTTCTACCAGGTAACGCCCCCCCGAAACCTTCCGGGCGCCGTCTTCAATCTCGTTGATAATCGCCATAGGCTCTTCCGTCCTGGGGTTGTCGGAGGTAATGATGGTGAGGTCGGCGTTACGCACCGCCACCTCCCCCATCAGGGGCCTCTTCTTGCGGTCACGGTCGCCGCCGCACCCGAAGACTACCATAAGCCGGCCGGCGGCGATC
>DMDP01000116.1:13608-13806 GCA_003445475.1 Peptococcaceae bacterium
ACCATAAGCCGGCCGGCGGCGATCTGCCGCGCCGCCTCCAATACGTTGGCCAGTCCGTTAGGGGTATGGGCGTAGTCAACGATAACCACGAAATCCTGTCCCCTGTCGACCCGCTCGAAACGACCCGGAACACCGCGCAGGTCGGCGAGACCCTTGCGTATCTCGTCCGCCGTAAATCCCTGGGTAAGGCTGCAAGCC
>DMDP01000042.1:0-2423 GCA_003445475.1 Peptococcaceae bacterium
TCCCTCCCTTTTGTTAAACTGCTTGACAACTCCCGCCATGATCAGCGTTCCTCCGCCCGTTATCACCTCCTTGCACCTTGATTTGTGCGTACACGCTCTTGTTACCGGCACAAGCTTGTCAGGAAGGTGTCCCCCGCGCATGTCGGTTGGCCGACACTCATCCCTACCGTAAATCATACTTCGCCGTTTTCCCGGATCAACGGTTGCGGGACGACCTGGCCTTATCGCGCAGCGGTTGTGAGCTTCCCTGTTCATCCGGCCGACCTTTTTGGTTCACCGTAGTGACACCTTATGGCCAATTCCTCGCCCTGCTTTTTTGTACACCACCGGAGGGATATCCCAGGAGGGAATGAGAAGACGGGCGGCGAAATCTGCAGAACCGAACAGGAGAGTGACCCGGCGTGAGGGCCTACACGTGGATAGCCGTCGTTCTGGTAGTAATCCTGACGGTAATGCTCGTCCTCGCGGTCAACGAGCTGTACGTTGCGCCGCAAAAGGCCGGCGATCTGGCCCGCTATGCGGAGCGTCTGGCAAGGTGCTACCAGATTTCCCTGCACATCGAGCGCCTTATATCCAGTGTCGACAATTACATCCTGTACAACGACCCCCGGTACCTCGAAGAATTCCATTACTACAGCCTGGAGACGCTCCGCGAAGAGATGGATCTGTACAACACGGTGGACGCTTCGGTGCGCAGAAAAGTGGGGGATTTGATCGACGAAAACCGCAAATACCTTTCCTTTGTAGAAAGGGCGGCCGCCGGCGGGGAATTGGGCAGGGTGGAGCACGCGTACCTTGCCGCCGCCCTGAGGGACAGGGCGCACGTCGTCACCGACGACTTTAAAGAGCGGGTGGACAGGGCCGCGGCGTCGGTGGCGGAAGAGGAAAACAAGAAAAGGACGTTCCTTTTGTTGCTGACGTTCCTCTCTGTCGGTTTCCTTGCCGTGGGCGTGTACGGCTTCGGCCTGCCTCTCCTGCGGGAGAACGGCAGCCTGAGGCATCTGACAACCAGCCTGCGCAACGCGGTGGTTATAACCGACGAGAAGGGGGTCGTCAGGAATATTAACGCCGTGGCCGAAAGGCTGCTGGGCCTCAGCGCGGACACGGTTGTGGGGAGACCCCTGAACGCGGTGCTGGGCCACGCGCCGCACCTGCGGGAGGTGCTGCAGCCTCTTTTCCAGGTTATCCTCAGCAGGCAAGAGGTGACGAATTACCAGGCGATCTACGTTCACGGCGGACGGAAGCAGGGGTTGACCGCGGATTATTACCCCTTGATGGTCCTGGATAAACTGACCGGGGCCGCGATGGTAGCGCAGCCGGAGACGACCCACAGAGACAAACGCCTTCTTTTCGACAGCATGGAAGCAGAGCGCAAGAAGCTGTCGATCGAAATCCACGATTGGATAGGCAGGTACATGTCGAGCCTGATCTACACGCTGGACTATACGCTGCGCCAGCACGGTGAGCAACTGCCCGAGGCGGTGCGCGACAACCTGGTGCGGCTGCGGCAGCAGTGCCAGGTCGCGGCCACGGACATGCGGAGCATTATGAACGAAGTCCACCCGTACCTGCTCGATAAGGTGGGTCTGGTCACCGCCGTGGAATCGTACGTGTCCCATTTCGAAAAAACGTCCGGCAAAAAGGTTTTTCTTTACTACAGCGACCGTACGTTGAAACTTGACCTGCGCCAGGCGATAGTTATTTACCGGATTATCCAGGAGGCGCTCACGAACGTAACCAAGCACTCCGACGCCACCGAGGTCGATATCCACTTCGCGGTGCAGGACGGGGTGTTGCGGGTCGAAATACTGGACAACGGCGAAGGTAAACCGGGGCAGGAACTGGCGGAAGGAACGGGCCTGTGGGGCATGAAAGAGCGGGCGCGTTTGCTGGGCGGGGACCTGGTGTACGGTTTTACCGACAGCGGCTTCGCGGTGACGCTGACGGTGCCTTTGGCCCGGGAGGAGGTTAGAGGTGAACCCGATCAGGATCATGCTGGTGGAAGACCACCAGGTCGTGCGTGAAGGGTTGAGAAGGCTCATTGAACTCGAGGACGGTATGACGGTGGTGGCCGAGGCAGGCACGCTTGAGGAAGCCGTGCAGAATTTGCGGGACGACATAGATCTCGTGCTGCTGGACATCGGTTTGCCCGACGGTGACGGGCTGGAACTCCCCAGGAAGATCGGGGACCGCCGGCCCGGGCTCAGGTACCTGGCCCTCACCACCTACGACGACCCCCTGTTCGTTATGAAGGCCGTCGAGCACGGCGTTAACGGTTTTATTCCCAAGTACGCCTCTTTTGACGACATCAAATCTGCCATAAATATCGTTATGAAAACCGGCAGGTACCTGTATCCCGGCCTGGGCAGCGAGGTGTTCTTCGGCAGGCACGGGCCGGGGCTGACGGAGGAGATCGGAAGAGC
>DMDP01000042.1:2733-3371 GCA_003445475.1 Peptococcaceae bacterium
GTTCTTCGGCAGGCACGGGCCGGGTCTGACGGAGGAGGAGCTGCAAATCCTGCAGTTGCTGGCCACGGGGCAGAACCAGAAGGACGTGGCCGGTCGGTTGTATATCAGTCTTTCTACGCTGCGGAGAAGAATCCAGGGCATATGCACCAAACTGGGCGTCAAGACCATCGAAGGAGCTCTGGCCCTGGCGGCGCGGAAAGGTCTCATCAAGTAGCGGGGGGTTGGCGGCTCGGTGGCGAAGTTTCCCGGGACCAAAAGTATTTTGCCGCTGTTTACCGTAATGTTTTTCTTGAGCCTGATCACCGGTTTTTTTGTGCTCCAGTTCCGGCTGGTAAGCAAGGTGGTGGGCGAATACGAAACCGCCCTCAAGCAGACGGCCCTCCGCAAGATCGAGCTTTACGTGAGCGAAGTGAGGGCCCTGGCGGAAGACGCGGCCCGGAAGCTGGAACGCGAACGGCAGGTTTCCGGAGAGGCACTGCGGGACATTGCCCGGCAGGAGCGGGGAATAGCGGGTGCCTACCTCGTGGAAGCCGACGGTTCTTTCGTGGACCCGGCCGCGGCGAGAAAAGATCCGTACCACCTCTCCCAGGTGCTCGAGCGCGCCCGGGCGGGGGAGACGTTTGTTACGGGGGGCGCCA
>DMDP01000058.1 GCA_003445475.1 Peptococcaceae bacterium
CGTTTTCGAAGGGTTTTTGCCGCGGCGGGGTCGCAAGAAGGCGCTGGCGCGGCTGGCGGCCGAGGAGCGGACGATCATCCTGTACGAGGCGCCGCACCGGCTCCTGGCAACCCTGGAGGACATCCTGGCGGTCCTCGGCGACCGGCGCGTGGCCGTGGCGCGCGAGTTGACGAAGCAATTCGAGGAGGTCTACCGCGGGTCGGTGGCCCAGAGCCTGGAATACTTCCGCGCGCACCCGCCGCGCGGCGAAATCACCCTCGTGCTGGAAGGGGCGCGGCGGGCGGACGCAGCAAAAGATGCCCCGGACGCGGCCGGGGTTGCGGCCGAGGTGCTGGAGATCGAAGCCCGGGGCACGCCGCGGAACGCGGCCATAAAAGAAGTGGCCCGCAGGCGCGGGCTCAAGAAACGAGAGGTTTACCAGGCTTTGCTCAAGGTCAAGGAAGGCAGGGATGCATAAACTTTACATCGCTTTTGCTTTTTCGAACATGGCCATGGCACACTCCCGGCAGACCAGCTTGCCGCGGAAGTACTGCACGTCGGTCGCGTTACCGCAGAATACGCACGCGGGCTCGTACTTTTTCAGGATGATTTTCTCGTTGTCCACGTAAATCTCAAGCGCGTCCTTTTCTTCGATGCCGAGCGTGCGCCGCAATTCGATGGGAATCACCACGCGGCCAAGCTCGTCCACCTTGCGGACAATACCCGTCGATTTCACCGGCTTACCCTCCCCCCACAAAATCTGCTTCGACATCAAGAAACAAAATAACGCAAGTAAATGGTACCAACCATTCCATTAAAAGTCAATATGTTCCGGCAAAAATTTTTACAATTTTTTTACCCGGTCGACGGCGGAGGCCTGCTTAGCTTGACAATCCAATTTTTTCTCGGTTAGAATCCTAAATGATTTGAAAGCGAAGCGGAGCGTGATGTATTGGCCAGACCGACTTTTTACATAACCACGCCCATTTACTACCCAAGTGACAGGCTGCACATCGGACACGCCTACACCACGGTGGCCGCCGACGCCATGGCGCGTTTCAAGCGGATGACGGGGCACGACGTCTGGTTTTTAACGGGCTCCGACGAACACGGGCAGAAAATCGAGCGGGCGGCCCGGGCGCGGGGTCTCGCGCCCAAAGCGTACGTCGACGAAATCGTGGCCGGGTTCAAGGACCTCTGGGCCCGCCTCGACATAAGTTACGACGACTTTATCCGCACAACGGAGCCGCGACACACGCGGGTGGTCGCGGCCATTTTCACCAGGTTGTACGAGCAGGGGGACATCTACAAGGCCACGTACGAAGGGTGGTACTGCACCCCCTGCGAGACCTTCTGGGCGGAAGCCCGTCTTGTGGACGGGAACTGTCCCGACTGCGGGCGCCCGGTGGAACTGGTGCGCGAAGAGAGTTACTTTTTCCGGCTGGCCAAATACGCCGATCGCCTGCTGGAGCACATTGCCCGGCATCCGGAATTCATCCAGCCCGAGACACGCAGGAACGAGGTCGTGAGCTTTGTCAAGATGGGCCTGGAGGATCTGTGCGTTTCGCGTACCACGTTCAACTGGGGCATCCAGGTCCCCTTCGACCCCCGCCACGTGGTCTACGTGTGGATCGACGCCCTCACCAATTACATCTCGGCGCTCGGGTACGGTACGCCGGACGACGAGCTTTTCCGGAAGTTCTGGCCGGCGGACGTGCATCTGGTCGGGAAGGACATCATCCGGTTTCACTGCATCATCTGGCCGATTCTCCTGATGGCGCTCGGCATCGAGCTTCCCCGGCGGGTGGTGGGCCACGGCTGGCTGCTGCTGGAAAGCGGCAAGATGTCGAAGTCCAAGGGGAACGTGGTCGACCCCATGGTGCTCATGGACAGGTACGGCGTGGACGCCATCCGCTACTACCTGCTGCGGGAACTGCCGCCGGGGGGCGACGGCTATTACAGCGAGGATAACCTGGTGGCCCGGATCAACACCGACCTGGCCAACGACCTGGGGAACCTCCTGAGCCGCCTGACGGCGATGGCCGCCAAGTACCAGGACGGTGCGATCGAACCGCCTGCCGCCTATGAGGATCTGGACCAGGACCTGGTCGATCTGGCCGTGGGTACTCCCGGCGAGATGGCCAGGCTGATGGACGCCTTCGACCTGCCCGGCGCCCTGGCGGCCGTATGGCGTCTGGTGAACCGGGCGAACAAATATATTGAAGAAACCGCGCCCTGGGCCCTGGCCAGGGAAGGGCGGCGCGACCGCCTGGCCACGGTGCTCTACAACCTGGCCGAGGCCTACCGGTTTGCAACCGTAATGTTGATGCCCTTCATGCCCGGCCTGGCACCCCGTGTTTGGGCGCAGCTGGGACTTGCGGACCGCCCGGACCTCACCGCGTGGGACGCGCTGCAGTGGGGGCGCCTGCCGGCAGGCGTCAGGATCAAACGGGGAGCGCCGCTTTTCCCGCGCATCGAGGCGGCAAAGTGATGGTCCTGGCGGATACCCACGTGCACCTCAACCATGAACGCCTGGCCCCCGACCTGGCGGCGGTCCTGGAGCGTGCGCGGCAGGCCGGGGTCGGGCTGATGGTTTGCGTCGGCTGGGATCTTTCTTCATCCGGGGAGGCGCTGAGGCTGGCCGGCTCACTCCCGAACGTTCGGGCGGCGGTGGGGGTGCACCCGCATGACGCGGCGGTGGCCCCGCCGGACTACCTGGAACAGTTGCGCGTTCTGGCACGCCGCCCGGGCGCGGCGGCCATCGGGGAGGCCGGCCTCGATTATTACCGGGACCTGTCCCCGCGGGATGTCCAGCAGGAGGTCTTTCGCGCGCAGATGCGCCTGGCGCGCGAGGTGGGCCTGCCCCTCATCGTGCACTGCCGCGACGCGCAGGCCGATACACTGGCCCTCCTGGAAGCGGAAGGGCCGCCGCTGGCCGTCCTGCATTGCTTTTCCGGCGACCGGGCTGTGGCGGCGCGTTACGTGGAGATGGGATATTATCTCGGTTTTGGCGGCACGCTGACCTACCGGCGCAACGAGGAACTGCGCCGGGTGGCCCGGGAGGTGCCCCTGGAAAAGATACTTCTGGAAACGGATGCGCCGTACCTGCCGCCGGAGCCGCGGCGGGGCCGGCGGAACGAACCGGCCTGCGTTCTCCTTGTGGCGCAAGCTCTGGCGGAAATCCGGGGTATAACGGTGGAGGAAGTCGCGGAGGCGACCACCGCGAACGCCCGCCGGGTGTTCGGGTATTGCTGAGCATCGAAGGGGAGAGATAAATGGCGGCAAAGCGCGGACTGGTACTGGTCTACACCGGGAACGGGAAAGGGAAAACCACCGCCGCTCTGGGGCTCGCTCTGCGGGCCTGGGGTCAGGGGTTGCGGGTCTTGATGCTCCAGTTTCTTAAGGGGCGCTGGGAGACGGGTGAGCTGAAGGCGGCGGAGAAGATGGAAGGGTTCGAGGTCCGGCCACTGGGGGAGGGGTTCGTGCGGTTGGGCGACGAGGCCGCGCTGCCCAAGCACCGGGCGGCGGCCCAACGGGCCTTTGCGGAGGCCTGGGACGCGGTCGCCGGGGGAAGCTACGACATGATCATCCTCGACGAGATTTTTTACGCGGTAAAGTTCGGCTTTATCACCGTGGAGGACGTTCTCAACCTGATGGCCAAGAAACCCCCGGAAACGCACCTGGTGCTCACGGGACGGGACGTGCCCGCCGCCGTGGTGG
>DMDP01000238.1 GCA_003445475.1 Peptococcaceae bacterium
CAATTCTAACACAGGCTGCTAGCATAATCACGCAACGCGATGAATGTCAAGACCCGTCGCGGGCAAAAATTGCTTATGGTGATATGCCGTTTTCCGCCACCGCGCGGCGTGATAAATTGCCTTTAGGACGGTTCAGCAGGAGGTACTTCGATGGCCGAAACCCTCGGCGAGAGGCTCGCGGCGCTGCGCAGGGAAAAGGGGATCTCGCAGGCCGAACTCGCCAGGTTGCTCAACCTGGGGCAGAGCACCATCGCCATGTACGAGAGGGACCGGCGGACGCCGGACCCGCTGACGCTCAGGCGGCTGGCGGACTTCTTCGGCGTCTCGGTCGACTACCTTCTCGGCCGCACCCCGGAACGCGCCGGCCCGCCGGAAGGGACAGCCCGCGCCCAGCCGGCCGCCGCGGCGGAGGCAACGCCGGCGTACACCGCCGACCCGCTCTTCGGGCCGCTCCTCGCCCGCCTGCCGCACCTCACGGAGGAAGAAAGGCAATCCCTCGCCGAATTCTGGGCCTGGGCGCTGCGCGTGATAGAAAAGGAAAGGGACAGGCGCCGGGGAGGCGCCGGGGAGTGACTTTAATATTTTCGTTCTTCCCGACGGGGTACGACCGGGTTCGACAGGCGGCTTGCGGTATAATGCGTTATAATTAGGTAACATAAGATCACAATCACGTACCCCGGGAGCCGCCACCGTTGACCAGATGTGTGCACAGCGCCCTGAGCATAATTGAAAAGTACCGCTTGCATTCCCCGCCGACGGTAAAGACCCTCTACGCGATGCTGCTGGGCGAAGGGGTGCTGGTGTGCTCGTACCGGCTCGCCGGCCGCCTGGCAGCCGTGTACTGCCGCACGCCGGACGACGTGGCCGTCCTGGCGGTGCGCCGGGGGATGCCGCCGGAGCAACTCAGGCCCGCCCTGGCCCTGGGCCTCGCCCAGCACGCGCTCTGCCCCCGCCCCGGCGTCTACGTGCCCGGCCTGGAGCCACCCGCGGCCCGGCGCGAGCTGGAAAGGTTCGCCGCGCTGGTCCTCGTGCCGCCGGGCGCCCTCGCGCGGGGCGACGCCACCGCCGACACCGGCAGGCTGGCAGACCGGGCGGGGATACCCGTGCTCCTGGCGGCGCGGCGGCTCGAAGTCGCCAAACACTTCGGGGTCTGAAGGCGGTGGCAGGGAAAGGAGAGCACGGCGCGGGAAAAGCGACCCGTTAGCAAAACGGCCCTCCCGGATTCGGGAGGGCTTGATTTTACTGAAGGAAAATGGAGCGGGTGACGGGGATCGAACCCGCAGCCCCCAGCTTGGGAAGCTGGTGCTCTACCGTTGAGCTACACCCGCTTTGGTGACCCCACCGGGATTCGAACCCGGGTTACCGGCTTGAAAGACCGGTGTCTTAGTCCACTTGACCATGGGGCCACGTTATCTCGCGAAATCATAATACTATAGGTCCGGCCGCCTGTCAAGGCCGTTTCGGGCCGGGGATCGCGCCCCGCGTTTAATCCCGGCAGGCCTCAAGCCGGAGGGCCAGTTTGTCGCCGGCCCCGGTCCCGGTTTGGGCGACGGTCCCCGGTGGCAGCTCGACCACCATCGCAGCGCCGCGGCAAACGGCCGTCCGCCAGGGTTTGAGGCCGGCAACCGCCTTCAACACGGAAAAATCCTCGGCCAGGAACAGCACGTCGATGGCATAGCGCATGAACATCGTATGCACCGCGCTGCAGGGGGTGAGCAGCAGCCCCGTTCCGGCCGGGAGTTCCCTGCTGCCGAGCAGACCCACCATCCGCCGCCAGAAGCGGCCGGCCACCACAAGCCGCCCGGCGAGCAGGGTGTCTTTTGTGACATTGACGAGGGCGTACGCTCCGCCGGGCCGGCAGGCGAGACAGCCTCTGCCGTCCGTCATTTCCCCTGCCCGAACACGTCGTGGCGCACCAGCATCTGGCTGCGCCTGGTCCCCACGCCCACCAGGGCGACCGGGACGCCCGTCAACTCGGTTATGCGTTCCAGGTAGTCCTGCGCACGGGGCGGGAGGTCCTCGTAAAGCCTGACGCCGCTAATATCCTCGTCCCACCCCGGGAGTTCGTCGTAAACCGGCTCGGCCCCGGCAAGGACGCTGAGGCTTGCCGGAAACTCGGTCAGCAGTTGCCCGCCGTAGCGGTAACCCCGGCAGATGCGCAGCGTGTCCAGCCCGGTGAGCACGTCGAGCTTGGTGACGGCCAGGAAGTCCAGGCCGTTAATTCGTGCCGCGTAGCGCACAATCACCGCATCCAGCCACCCGCACCGGCGCGGCCTCCCGGTGGTGGTTCCGTACTCCCCGCCCCGCTCGCGTATCCTGTCGGCCATCTCGCCTCGCAGTTCCGTCGGAAAGGGGCCCTCGCCGACCCGCGTCGTGTAAGCCTTGCAGACGCCCACCACCCGGTCGATCTTCGTGGGACCGATCCCCGCCCCCAGGGCCGCGGCGGCCGCCGTCGGGTTCGACGACGTCACGTAAGGATAGGTCCCGTGGTCAACGTCCAGGAGCGTGCCCTGGGCGCCTTCGAAGAGAATGTTCTTCCCCTGGTCTATGGCCTCGTGAAGCAGGATGGACACGTCCGCCACCAGGGGCGCCAGGCGCCCGGCATACCGCTCGTAGTCCCTGGTTATGGCGTCGGCGTCGAGCGGTTCGGCGCCGAACACCCGGGAAAACAGGTGGTTCTTGTCTTCCAGGTTTTGCCGGATTTTGCGCCGCAGCGTTTCCGTGTCTAAAAGATCGATCATCCGGACGCCGACGCGGCCCACCTTGTCCACGTAGGCCGGCCCGATGCCCCGCCGCGTGGTGCCGATCTTCCCGGCGCCCTTTTTGTCCTCCTCCAGTTCGTCCAGGTACCGGTGGTAGGGCAGGATCACGTGCGCGCGCTCGGAAATGACAAGGCGTGCCGTGGGCACCTCGCGCGCGGCCAGCGCGTCCAGCTCGTTTATCAGCACCGCGGGATCGATAACCACCCCGTTGCCGATAACGCAGATCTTATCGGGATAAAGGATGCCGGAAGGGATCAGATGGAGGCGGAAAACTTCCTCGCCGACCACCACCGTGTGCCCGGCGTTGTTGCCGCCCTGGTACCGGACCACGATGTCGGCCTTGGCCGCCAGGTAGTCGGTTACCTTCCCCTTTCCCTCGTCGCCCCATTGAGTTCCGACCAAAACCACCGTCGCCACGTGCCACTCACTCCTTAAGCCCTGCGTAAAATCTCGCGCGCCGCAAGCACGCCGGAAGCCGACGCCTGGACCAGCCCCCTGGTGATCCCCGCCCCGTCGCCGGCGGCGAACAGGTTGGCGATGGCCGTTTCCAGCCTGTCGTTCAGCAGCAGGCGGGAAGAGTAAAACTTGACCTCCGCACCGTAAAGAAGCGTCGAACGGTTATTCACCCCGGGAGCGATCCGGTCCAGAGCCTCGAGCATTTCCAGGATGCCCACCAGGTACCGGTAGGGAAAGACCAGGCTCAGGTCCCCCGGCGTGGCCTCGGCCAGCGTGGGCCGGACCAGGTTGCGGGCGATCTTTTCCCTGGTTGACCGGCGGCCGGCAACAAGATCCCCCAGCCGCTGGACGATTACGCCCCCGCCCAGCAGGTTGGCCAGGCTGGCTATATGGCGCCCGTAGGCAATCGGCTCCTTGAAGGGCTCCGTAAAGTTCTTGCTGATGAGAATGGCGAAGTTGGTGTTTTCGGTCTTGGTGTAAGCATGCGCGTGCCCGTTAACGGTGATTACGCCGTCGTTGTTCTCCATGACCACTTCGCCGTAAGGGTTCATGCAGAAAGTCCGCACCCGGTCCTCGAAAGTCCGGGATATGTACGTGCACTTGACCTCGTAGAAGAGCCTGGTCAGCGGCTCGAGCACCACGGCAGGCACTTCGACGCGGACGCCGATGTCCACCGGGTTTACCGCCGTAGCCAGTCCCAGCCGCTCCGCCTCGCGCGCCAGCCAGTCGGCCCCCTCCCGGCCCGGGGCGACGACGACGAAACGCGCCCCCAAAACCTCGCCCTCCGCCGTCTCCACGCCGGCGACGCGCCCGTC
>DMDP01000147.1 GCA_003445475.1 Peptococcaceae bacterium
GAAGGTTTCGACGGCGCTGAAGTTGCTGTTTGCCCTGGGTGTGAATCTGCTGGAGATTACGCACGAAGACGGGGAGGTTAAGGTGCGGCCGCATCCCGGTACGGTTTACACCCCCGAGGCGGAGCTGGTAGCCGCCGTCGCCGACAGCCTGGCGGTTTTGCGGGGGCGGTCGCAGCTGGCGGAGGACCGGTTGCGCAACCAGGTGCTCGGCGCAGTCGGCGAGGTCACCAGGCAACTTACGCTCATCCAGGCCGAGGTCGACAGGCTTGGCGGTATATTCGGCCTCCTGCGGTGCCGGAATACCACCGAAGGGAGATAAACGCGGGCGTACCCACTTGATACTCCGACGGCACAACTTATATAATTAACTGCAGAAAATTCACACAAAAGGAGCGTGCAGGGCTTACATGGGGACGTACGCGGTGCTGTACGATAAGCTGGCGCGTCAACTCGAAATGCTGCAAGACCTCCTCCAGAAGGACCCGTTCGGCAAGGAATACAACGCCTGGAATGCGCATACCAAGTCCATAATCCAGAGCCTTTTCGGTTCCGACTCGCTTGAGGCCCAGGACTTCTGTTTAGCCGGTTTTGCGCCCGGGAAGAATTCCATACCCCCGGAGGAGAAATACCGCCAGACTTTGCGCGCGAAACAGTCTGTCTTACAGACTTTACTAAGCGCCCGGGCAAACAGGTGAGGCGAAAATTGAACCGGTCAATACCACCCCGTCCACCGGCGACGGGGTAAATTTTTGTCGGGGCATAATGACGCGGTCGATAATTTTGGTCCGAGAAATGGCGCAAGCGGTGAAAAGCGCGTACTCCGGCCGGCACCGCGGCCCGTCGGCCTTCTGGGTGACGCACCCGTCGGGGGTGACCTTCAGGCATCAAGTTATCTCCCGGAAGGAAGGCGGCAAGTAAAGGAAAGGGTAAAACCAAACAGGGAGACGGAGGTTTAAGGTGTTCTGAAGAGTATTACGTCAGAATAGCGAGAAAGGGCGCATATATTAGGTGAGAGGCGTCTTTTTACATCAACAGGACCAAGTTAAGACTGAAGCGAGGCGAGGGCATTTGACGCCTTTAAGAGAGTTATGGTAACTAAATTTAATGACCATGGGTATTCCACTCTTTACTGAGAGGAACAAAAACCGCATAGCTTTCCTTCAGAGCGCTGAATTCTCTCTGTGAGGGAAACGGGGGAACCACTATCGGGGCGAGTCCTGCTCGTACGAGCAGGTAGGGCTACTTTCCGGCCCGAGCCCGTCAGCTAACCTCGTAAGCGTGGGAAAGGGGTAAGGCTTGGCCCTGGACCCTGTACAGGGCTTTTTTGTTGCGTAGGACGCGCTGAGGGACGTAGTGGGAGGACGGCACGGGATAACACCAACAACGCGGTGCCATTTAGCGCACGTCGGTTAAAAACAGTGCCGGTAAGTGAGGGACGTTGCTTATGAAGAAAAAAGTGGTAGTTGAAAACCTAAGTAAAATCTTTGGTGATCGTCCTGAAAAGGCCCTCGATCTCGTTAAAAAAGGGCATTCCAAGGAGGAAATCTTAGAAAAAACCGGCCAGGCGGTGGGCGTGTACGACGTCAGCTTCGAGGTCGAAGAAGGGGAAGTCTTCGTGTTGATGGGACTTTCCGGCAGCGGAAAATCGACTCTCTTGCGCTGCATCAACCGGTTGATCGAGCCCACCGTCGGCAAAATTTACATTGACGACGAAGATATCACATCGTTTAGTGAGGAAAAACTGCGGGAACTGCGCCGCAAGAAGCTCGGCATGGTGTTCCAGCGGTTCGCCCTTTTTCCGCACCGCACCGTAATCCAAAACGTAGCCTTCGGCTTGGAAATCCAGGGCGTGGAGGAAAGAGAACGCCTTGCGAAGGCCCGCCAGCTTTTAGAAATGGTGGGCCTCAAAGAGTGGGAAAACGCCTATCCCGACCAGTTGAGCGGTGGGATGCAGCAGCGGGTCGGTTTGGCGCGAGCCCTGGCGTCCGACCCGGGGATCCTTTTGATGGACGAGGCGTTCAGCGGGCTCGATCCTCTAATCAAGCGGGAAATGCAAAACGAGCTTTTAAGCCTGCAGAGTAAGGTGAACAAGACCATCATATTCGTCACCCACGACCTTGACGAGGCCCTGCGTATCGGCGACCGCATCGCGCTGATGAAAGACGGGCGCATCGTCCAAATCGGCACTCCCGAAGAGATTCTCACTAACCCCGCCAACGAGTACGTACGCAAGTTTGTGGAAGACGTTGACATGACCAAGGTTCTCGTCGCCGAAGGCATTATGAAGCGACCCGAAATGGTCGCGGTGAAAGAAGGGCCACGGGTGGCTCTGCGGATGATGCGTGAGGCCGGTATCTCCAGTATTTTTGCCGTTACGCGCGACCGCAGGTTGGCCGGCATCGTTACGGCCGAGGACGCTTACGAGGCGCGGGAACGCGGCGAAAAGGATTTGACCAATATCCTCATTACCGATATTCCCACCGCCCGGCCGAATACGCCGGTGAGCGATCTCATTCCGATACTGGCAGAGTCCAAGTTCCCGGTCGCGGTTATTGACGAAAATAAAAAGCTCCTGGGCGTGATTGTGCGGGGCGCCCTGTTGGCGGGAATGGTTAGAAAGAGGGATGAAACAGAATGAACGCAATTCCCAAGATACCGATGGGTGAGTGGGTTGAAGCTTTCGTAGCCTTCTTGGACACTTACTTCGGCGGTTTCTTCGAGTTCATTACCAACCTTATCGACACCATTATCGACGGCTTCAGCAGTGCCCTGATGTTTCTCCCGCCCGTCGTTCTCGTTGCGCTGTTGATGCTGGTGGTATGGCTTTTGACCAACAGGACGATCGCCCTGTGGTCGGGCGTCGGGCTTTTGCTGATTCTGAACCTCGGAATGTGGGAACCGGCGATGTCGACCCTCGCGCTGGTGCTGTCGGCTACGGTCCTTTCCCTGGTAATGGGGATCCCGGTTGGGATTTTGACGGCCTGGAGCGACCTTGCCGACCGGATTATGCGTCCAATCCTCGACTTCATGCAGACGATGCCGCCTTTCGTGTACCTGGTGCCGGCGGTATTACTGTTCAACATCGGCGAAGTACCGGCCCTGGTGGCGACCGTCATCTTCGCCATGCCGCCCGTGATCCGCCTGACGGGGCTCGGCATCCGCCAGGTCCCGAAGGACCTGCTGGAGGCGGCGCAAGCCTTCGGTGCTACACGGCTGCAGATGCTGGGCAAAGTCCAGCTGCCGCTGGCTTTGCCGACGATCATGGCCGGCGTTAACCAGTGCATCATGCTGGCGCTGTCGATGGTCGTCATCGCGGCCATGATCGGTGCAGGCGGCCTCGGGGGTGAGGTGCTCCGCGGCCTGCAGCGCCTTGATGTTCCGCGCGCCTTTGAAAGCGGGCTGGCCATTGTGATCGTGGCCATTATCCTGGACCGCATCACGCAGAAGATCGGGGGTAGGCGGAAAAAGCGATAACGCCGCGGGCGTGGTGCTGCAGGAGTCAACGGAAGAAAAGGTTGCCCCGGTAACCTTTTCTTAAATAAACAAATCTTGTGAGGAGGGATAGTTTGCTTAGGTGGACTAAGGTTCTGGGAGTGATTACGGCCGCGCTGCTACTGCTGGGTGCTTTTGTCGCCGGTTGCGGCGGCCAGGACACCGGTCAGGGGCAAGGAGAGGGTAAGCAGGAGACGAGTGTCCGCGAAAAGTTTGGCGGCAAGATTATCGGTATCGAGCCGGGTGCCGGTATCATGAAGGCCACCGAGAAGGCGATTGAAGAGTACGGACTCGAGGGCTACGAACTGGTTGACAGCTCCAGCACCGGTATGGTGGCGGCGCTGCAGGCGGCCATCAAGGACAACGAGTGGGTCGTGGTTACCGGTTGGACGCCGCACTGGAAGTTCGCCAAGTGGGACCTCAAGTACCTTGATGACCCGAAGGGTATTTACGGCGGGGAAGAAGAAATCGACACGATCGTGACGCCGACGCTGAAGGAAGAAGCACCGGCCGCCTACCAGATGCTCGATAACTTCTACTGGAAGCCGGCCGATATGGAAGCCGTAATGCTCGACATCAACGTCGGCGAGATGTCGCCGGACGATGCGGCGCGGAAGTTCATCGAAGAAAACCAGGACACGGTGAAGGAATGGATTCCGCCGCAAAGCG
>DMDP01000031.1 GCA_003445475.1 Peptococcaceae bacterium
ACTGGCCGCCCACTGCATGGAGGACGCCGACCCGTCTTTTGCGCAGGCCGTAAAGTGCGGCGACATCATCGTCGCGGGGGCGAACTTCGGCTGCGGGTCCTCGCGCGAACACGCGCCGCTGGCGATCAAGGCCGCGGGGGTGGCGTGCGTTGTGGCCCGTTCCTTCGCCCGCATCTTCTACCGCAACGCCTTCAACATCGGCCTGCCCATCCTGGAGTGTCCGGCGGCGGTTGACGGCATTGCCGCCGGCGACGAGGTAATGGTGGACGCCGCCGCGGGGTCGATTACCAACCTCCGCACCGGCGCCACGTTCCAGGCCCAACCCGTTCCACCCTTTATGCAGGAAATCATTGCCGCCGGCGGTCTCATAAACTATGTCAAGAGGAGAGTTGGGGGCGGCGGAAGTCATGGCAACGATTGAAATCTACGATACCACCTTGCGCGACGGGGCCCAGGCGGAGGGCATTTCCTTTTCCGTAGAGGATAAGGTAAAAATCGCCCGGCGCCTCGATCGCCTGGGGTTCCACTTTGTGGAGGGCGGCTGGCCCGGCTCGAACCCGAAAGACATGGAGTTTTTCCAGCGCATGCAAAAAGAGCCGCTGGCCAACGCGAAAATCGCCGCTTTCAGCAGCACCCGGCGGGTCGGCGTGCGCGCGGAAGACGACACCAACCTGCAGGCCATTCTGGCATGCGGCGTGAAAGTGGCGACGCTGTTCGGGAAGAGCTGGGATTTCCACGTCTTTCGCGCCCTCGAAACCACGTTGGACGAGAACCTGGCCATGATCCGGGAGTCGGTGGCCTACCTGCGGTCGAAGGGGCTCGAGGTGATTTACGACGCCGAGCACTTCTTCGACGGGTACAAGGCAAACCGGGAGTATGCCCTGGCTACGCTGCGGGCGGCGGAGGAGGGGGGCGCCAGGACGCTGGTGCTCTGCGACACCAACGGCGGTACCCTCCCGCTGGAAGTCTACGAAATTGTGGCCGATGTCCGGCGGCACGTCCGGACCCCGCTGGGCATCCACACCCATAACGACGGGGGTGTGGCGGTGGCCAACGCGCTGGTGGCGGTGGACGCCGGCGTCACCCACGTCCAAGGCACGGTGAACGGTTTCGGCGAGCGCTGCGGGAACGCCGACCTTTGCGTGGTCATTCCCAACCTGGCCTTCAAGAAGAACATCTCCACCCTGCCGCCGCAGAACCTGGCCCAACTCACCGATCTTTCGCGCTATGTCTGCGAGGTGGCCAACATTCACCCGGACCCGCGCCAGCCCTACGTGGGATCAAGCGCTTTCGCCCACAAGGGGGGCGTCCACGTAAGCGCCCTGATGAAGGCGGCGCAGACCTACGAGCACATTCCCCCGGAGGCGGTGGGCAACAGGCGGCGGGTGCTGGTCTCGGAACTGTCCGGGCTTTCCAACCTGATGTATAAGTACCGGGAGTTGAACCTGGGGCTGGAACGCAGCAGCGAGGAGACCAGGAAACTTCTGGCCGAAATCAAGGAGCTTGAGCACCAGGGGTTCCAGTTCGAAAGCGCGGAAGGCTCCTTCGAGCTCATGCTGCGCAGGGCCTACAACGGTTACGAGGAGCCGTTCACCCTGGAAAACTTGCGCACGATCATCGAGATACGGGAAGGAAAAATGTACACGGAAGCGATCATCAAGCTCCGCGTGCGCGACCAGGTCGTGCATACGGCGGCGGAGGGGAACGGGCCGGTTAACGCTATCGACAACGCCCTGCGCAAGGCCCTGGAGGAATTTTACCCGGCCATCAAGAAAATGAAACTAAACGATTACAAGGTGCGCGTCCTGAACGAAAAGGCAGGCACAGGTGCCGTCGTACGCGTGCTGATCGAGACGGGCGACGGGAAACACTCGTGGAGCACCGTGGGTGTTTCGGCCAATATTATCGAAGCAAGCTGGCAGGCACTGGCGGACAGCTTCGCTTACGGCCTGTTGAAGCTGGGGGATAGTGCCAGAAGCGCCAGGTTGCCGGAAGCTTAACTAGATACGTGCGGGAGATTAGCAAGTCACCTGCGGCAGGCATATGCTGGAGTAGGCGGTGACGGGAGGCTGGGGCAAGGTTATGGGATCTTTGTTCGGCACCGATGGCGTGCGCGGGGTGGCCAATCGGGAACTTTCGCCGGAACTGGCTTTTAGCATCGGGCGCGCCGGTGCTTACATTCTCACCCGTGAAACGGGGACGCGGGCCATTGCCCTCGGGCGGGATACACGCATCTCCGGCGACATGCTGGAGGCGGCGGTTACCGCGGGTGTCCTTTCCACGGGAGTGGACGTCTGGCGCCTCGGCGTGCTGCCGACACCTGCCGTGGCGTACCTGACCCGGGAACTGGGGGCGGGGGCCGGGGTGGTTATCTCTGCTTCGCACAATCCGGTGGAAGATAACGGGATCAAGTTTTTTGGGGCCAACGGTTACAAACTGCCCGATCGCCTGGAAGAGATGATCGAGCAGCTTGTTTTGAAGCAAGAGGCGGCCGGCATCCCGCGGCCTACGGGTGCCGCCGTGGGCAAAGTGCGCGAGGTACCGGACGCGGCCGAACGGTATCTGGCCCACGCGCGCCGGGCGGGGCCGCCGGCGCTCGGCGGTCTGAAAATCGTGGTGGACTGTGCCAACGGGGCGGCCTGCACCGTAGCCCCGCTTATCCTGAACGCTCTCGGTGCGCGGGTGGTGGTCATGAACCGGGAACCCGACGGCACGAACATTAACGTGGCGTGCGGTTCCACCAACCCTGCTTCCCTGCAGGAAAGAGTGCTGGCCGAGGGCGCCGACCTGGGCCTGGCTTTTGACGGCGACGCCGACCGCGTGATAGCGGTGGATGAGCGAGGGAACGTTTGCAACGGCGACCGGATAATGGTCATCTGCGGCAAGTATCTTAAGGAACACAATCGCCTGCCGCTGAACACGGTCGTGGTTACGGTGATGTCCAATCTCGGCCTGCACGTTGCCCTGCGCGAGGCCGGCATCCGCGTCCTGCAAACCAGGGTGGGGGACCGCTACGTCCTGGAAACGATGCTGGCCAGCGGCGCTCGCCTGGGGGGCGAGCAGTCGGGACACATCATCTTCCTCGATCATAACACCACCGGCGACGGGCTGATCACGGCCCTGCAACTCCTGTCCGTCATGGTCGATACCGGAAAATCCCTTTCCCAATTGGCGGCACAGATGCAGGAATTTCCGCAGGTGCTGGAGAATGTGAGGGTGGCCGATAAGGAAAAGGTGATGGCCAGCCCGGTGCTGGCGGGGGCCATCGCAGCGTGCGAAGCACGACTGAACGGCCAGGGGCGTATCCTTGTTCGCCCGTCGGGCACCGAACCGCTTATCCGGGTAATGGTTGAGGGCCGCAACGAGGAAGAACTTCTCGAGGTCGTAAACCAACTGGTTGAAGCTGTGGTGCAGGCCGATCGGGGGTGAAAGATGACGGTGAGGTAGGGGTTTGGTGGCCTCAACTGAATAATCAAGCGCCAGACCCGGCACTCAATGGACACCGGTTTTATGAAAAATGACCAACTTAACAGGATTGTGTGCCGGGTGACGAGGGGGAGGTTAATCGAAGTCTTCGGCGGATGCCTCCCGGCCGGTCACGGCCGTTAAAGGCGTCACAAATCCGGCGGGCGACTGCCGGGACAAAAGCGCCGGGTGACAAAAGGGCAAAAGGCGGGCCGCGGGTGATACCTTTTGCTTGCCGGGGGTATCTTTCCCGGGTGCGCCGCCAATAGCGCGGACCGTAGGAATGCTGTGCCTTTTGGCCGGCATTTTGGTTTTTATACAAAGGAGGCCTGGTTAACAGTGTGTGGCATTGTCGGTTACGTGGGGGCACGTCCGGCCGTCCCCATTTTGATAGATGGACTGCGCCGGCTGGAGTACCGTGGCTATGATTCTGCCGGTCTCGTCATAGCCGAAAACGGAAGTCTGGTGGTGGTCAAGCGCGCCGGGACGATCGGTGTCCTGGTAGGAGCGCTCGATGGAACCCCGTACAACAGCACGGTGGGCATCGGACACACCCGCTGGGCCACGCACGGGGCCCCGACGGACGTCAACGCCCACCCGCACACCGATTGTGGTGGCCACCTGGCCGTCGTGCACAACGGGATTATCGAGAACTACCTGGCGATAAAGGCCTGGCTGGCCGGTTTGGGCCACAAATTCAAGTCCGAAACGGACACCGAGGTATTGCCTCACCTCATCGAACACTACTACGACGGCGATCTCCGGGCAGCGGTGCTCCGCGCCGTCAAACACCTCGGCGGCAGCTATGCCTTCCTGGCCATGACGCGCCACGAACCCTGCCGCCTGATCGCCGCCAGGCAGGACAGCCCGCTGGTCATCGGACTCGGTAAAGGGGAAAACTTCGTGGCCTCGGACATCCCGGCGCTTCTCCCGTACACCCGTGACACCTACCTTTTGAACGACGGCGACCTGGCCGAGGTAACGCCCGACGGGGTGCAGGTTTTTGATCTTGAGGATAAGCCGCAGGCGCGGGAAATTTTCCACGTCACCTGGGAGGCGGACCAGGCCGAAAAGGGCGGCTACGACCATTTTATGCTCAAAGAAATATTTGAGCAGCCGAAAGCCCTGCGCGATACCCTGCGCGGGCGTTTAAGCGAGGAAGGCGCGCAGGTAAGGCTTGAAGAACTGGCGCCGCTTGATGCCGGCTGCATCGAAGGCATCCGGCGGGTTTTCATTACCGCTTGCGGCACGGCGTACCACGCCGGGGTAGTAGGGAAGTACCTGCTCGAGAAGCTGGCCCGGATACCCGTGGAGGTCGATATCGCCTCCGAGTTTCGCTACCGCAACCCGCTGATTACGCCGTCGGACCTGGTTATCGTGGTCAGTCAGTCCGGCGAAACGGCCGATACCCGCGCCGCCTTGCGGGAGGCCAGGGCCAAAGGAGCGCGCGTGGTGGCGATCACCAACGTGGTCGGCAGTTCCATCGCCCGCGAGGCGGATCTCGTCTTTTACACCTGGGCGGGACCGGAAATCGCCGTCGCCTCGACCAAGGCCTACGTCACCCAGCTGGTGGCCTTCGTCCTGCTGGCCGTGTGGCTGGCCGGGCGCAGGGGCGAGTTCGCCGGGGCGGAAGCAAAGGATATACTCGCCGCCCTGCGGGAGGTGCCGGCGCAGGCCGCCGCCGTCCTGGAACAGGCACCGGCGGGGGCCGGGGGGGCCTGCCGGTACGCAGCGGCCGAGCACATCCTCTTCATCGGGGGCGGGCTGGACTACGCCGTGGCGATGGGGGGGGGTTTGAAGCTCAAGGGGAGATCGGGAGAGCGTCGTGGAGGGG
>DMDP01000015.1:0-263 GCA_003445475.1 Peptococcaceae bacterium
ACGCTCTTCCGATCTGGAACTGCTGGAATTGCGTAAAATCATTGAAGTCGGAGCCGCAGGCCTGGCGGCGTTGCGCCGCAGCCGGGAACACCTTGACAGGATGGAAGAGATCTTGCGCCAGATGGAGCGGGACCTGGTCGGCGGCGAGCTTGGTGAAGAAGCCGACTGGCAGTTTCACTACACGATCGCCCAGGCGGCGCAGAACTCTCTGCTGGTAACACTGATGAACACCATCTCCGGCACGATGCGGCGGGGATTGTACG
>DMDP01000015.1:541-7552 GCA_003445475.1 Peptococcaceae bacterium
GGGTTTTGTCCGCCGCCCGCCGGCAGCTTTACCTGTCGCCGGGCACCCCGCAGCGGCTTTTGCGCGAGCACCGTGCCATCTTTGAGGCCATCAAGGCCGGAGAGGTTGAACGGGCGCGCAACGCCATGCTCGATCACCTGGACAAGGTGGAAAAGGGTCTTCTAAAATAAATGGCGAGGCAATTATCCACAGGGATTTCCACACATGTGCAAAAATAATTACACGGGTGTATTCCATAAGAAACACGTCGGGTGAATGGCGGTATGGGGGTCAAACAGGGTTTCAGAACTTCCGAAGTGGCCAGGCTGACCGGGCTCACCAGAAGGCAACTCGACCACTGGGACAGGACGGGTTTGTTTAAGCCCGGTCTGGCGCCGGCGGAGGGCAGGGGAAGCGCGCGTTTCTACTCCTTTCTCGACGTAGTGCAGTTGCGGGTGGTCAAGCAGTTGTTGGACGCCGGCCTTTCGGCCCGGAAATTGCGCACCTGCCTGGAATTCCTCCGCAAGAACCTCAAGGAAGAAAACCTGGCCGGGGCGTCGCTGGTGGCCGGAGGAGGCAAGATGTTTCTTCTCACCGATCGCCCCGACTTTGCCGTCGACCTGGCCAAAAGCGGGCAACTGGTATGGATGGTGGATATCGGCGCCACGGCGCAGCAAATCGCCAGCGAGCACAGAAAGCTGGAGGGTGCTGCGAAACAGGGACCGTAGGAACACCGGCTGCGGCCGGTGTTCGTGTTATGCCCCATCATCTCTTTGTTTCCCTTCGCGACACGAGCGGTGTGGAGGCCCGCCCGCCGGACGTCGGGTTTGAGCTTGTATGAAAACATTGAGCGGGTTAAACAATAGTTTAGGACGCGGCAAGATCAAGCAAGGAGGCGGCAACGGTGGGGGAAAAGCCGGCGGGAGACACGGTTACCCTGTGGCTCGACGGGCGGAAGATTACGGCGGCGAAAGGCACCAACCTGGTGGACGCAGCCCGTGCTCACGGTATCGATATCCCGACCTTGTGTTACCTGCCCGGCATCAGCCGGCCGGCCTGCTGCCGCGTGTGTCTGGTGGAGATCGAGGGCATCAGGAATCTCCAGCCGGCCTGCGTATACCCGGTGCGCGAAGGTTTGAAGGTTCATACCAATACGGCGCGCGTCCGCCGCGCACGGCGCCGGATGGTGGAGCTCCTGCTTGCCGAGCATTACCGGGAATGTCCTACCTGCATCCGGGCGGAAACCTGCGAACTGCGGCAACTCGCCAACCGCCTGGGCGTACGGGAAGTCAGATCGCTTGAAGAACTGCCGGCACGCCGGCTGGACAACCGCAATCCCTTTATCGTCCGCGACTACGCCAAATGCATCAGGTGCCGCCGGTGTGAGGCCGTCTGCCGCAACCTGCAGGAGGTAGGTGCGCTGGCGGCTGCCGGCCGGGGACGCGAGACCGTTATCGCCCCGGTGTTCGGCCGGGACCTCGGCGAGGTCGCCTGTATCAGCTGTGGCCAGTGCGTGACGGTATGCCCGACGGGTGCCCTGGCCGAACGGGAATACATAGACGAGGTCTGGGCGGCGCTGGACGATCCCGATAAATTCGTGGTCGTGCAGACGGCCCCGTCCATCCAGGTAACCCTGGGCGAGGCCTTCGGCCTTCCCGTGGGGACCATCGTTACCGGGCAACTGGCGGCGGCCCTGCGCCGCCTCGGCTTCGACCGGGTTTTTTCCACGGACTTTGCCGCCGATCTCACCATCGTGGAGGAAGCACACGAGTTCCTGGAGCGGTTGGAAGGCAAAGGAGAATTGCCGCTGATTTCTTCCTGCAGCCCCGGGTGGGTGAAGTTCTGCGAGCACTTTTACCCGGAATTCCTGGACAACCTTTCGACCTGCAAGTCGCCCCAGGAGATGATGGGCGCGCTCGTTAAAACGTACTTTGCCCAAAAGGAAGGGCTGGACCCGGATAAGCTGGTGGTTGTGGCCATTATGCCCTGCACCGCGAAGAAGTTCGAGGCCGCCCGGCCGGAGATGGTCAGCGAGGGCCGCCGGGATGTGGACTACGTGCTCACCACGCGGGAGCTGGCGCGGATGATACGCCAGGCCGGTATCAGGTTCAAGGAACTCCCCAACGAGGAATACGACGCGCCGCTGGGGATGGCCACCGGCGCGGGCGTCATTTTCGGGACCACGGGGGGCGTGATGGAAGCCGCCATCCGCACCGCCGTTGCCATCACGGAGGGCGAGGCGCGGGCGGAGGTGGAATTCAAAGCCGTACGCGGGCTGCGCGGCGTCAAAGAGGCCGAGGTGATGGTAAAAGGCCGGCCGGTAAGGATCGCCGTGGCGCACGGAACCCGCAACGCCCGCCGCGTTCTGGACCGTTTGAAGGCCGGCGCCACATACCACTTTATAGAGATCATGGCCTGTCCCGGCGGCTGCATTGGCGGGGGCGGGCAACCGATTTACCCGCGCAAGGACCTGGCCTTCGATTACCGCCGCAAGCGGGCGGAAGCCCTGTACCGCCTGGACCTGTCAAAAAAGGTGCGCCGGGCGCACGAGAATCCGGCGGTGAAAAAGATTTACGAAGAGTTCCTCGGTCACCCGCTCAGCGAAAAGGCAAAGAAACTCCTCCACACGACCTACACGCCTCGCGGGCGCGTCCCGGGTCTTCGCCCGCGAGCCGCCGCAACCCCTCCCGCCGCTGACGCACATTCACCGGCTCCCTCGTAGACACGTTTCGGTTTTCTGGCGTCCGAGGTCTGCGATGCCAGGCAAGGTTCGCGCCGGTCCTCTATGCCGACGGGAGGTGGGTCCGGCGTCTGGCCCGCCGGTGTGGCGAAAGGACGAAGGCGGCGAAGAAGAGCGCTGCCGCGCACAGAACGATCGTTGCCCCGGACGGTAGGTTCAGCCGGTAAGACAGCCAGAGGCCTGCTGCCGCGGCGATTATTCCGTGCGCGGCGGCCACCGCAAGCAGGCCGCGGAAGTTCTTGCACAGTTCGTAACCGGTGGCGGCCGGCATGACAAGGAGGGCCGAAGCAAGGACGATGCCGAGGATTTTCACCGTAACCACCACGGTCAGCGCCAGCGAGGTCAGAAGACCGTAGTACAAAAGACCGGTCGGAACGCCCGCCGCGCTTGCTGCCTCGGCATCGAAGCAGATAAACAATAACTCCTTGAAAAAGAGGAGAAGAAAAGCAGCAACCGCAACCCCCGTTACTACCAGCAGGATCAGGTCCGTTTGCGTGACGCTGAGGATACTGCCGAACAGGAAACTGAAAAGGTCGGCGTAGTACCCGACCGCCAGGCTCAGCAAGGCGATCCCGAAGGCCATCGCCGTGGCAAAGAAGATGCCGATGGCCGTGTCCTCGTATAACTCTCCTTTCCGGCTTACCAATCCTATAGCCCAGGCCACCAGCGTGCAAAAGGCCGTGGCGGCGAGAATGGGATTGACGCCCAGAAGGACTCCGATGGCCACGCCGCCGAGGGCGGAGTGCGAGATGCCGGCGCCTACGAAGGCCAGGCGCTTCAAGACCACAAAGAAGGAAACGAGACCGCAGAGCAGACCGGCGACTACTCCGGCGACGAGTGCCCGCTGCATAAAGTCATACGCAAACCATTCGGCCATTGGCGGTCGAAGCGCCCTCCTCTTTCCGGGTAAGAAGGTTATTGCCGAACAACCGGCCCAGCACCGGCGAAGCCATTATCCGTCCCGGCTCGCCGTGCGCGTACACCCGCCTGTTAAGGCAAACCAGTTCGTCGGCGTGCGCGGCCACCGTGCCCAGGTCGTGGGTAACCAGGATAACCGTCAGTTTCAGTTCCTGCTGGAGGTTCCTTACAAGCGTGTAGAAGCGCTGTTGGGCCACAAGGTCAAGCCCGGCGGTGGGCTCGTCGAGCAAAAGCAGCCTGGTATGGGGACAGAGGGCGCGCGCCAGAAATACCAGTTGCTGCTGCCCTCCGGAAAGTTCACCGATCTGGCGGTGGGCTATTTCCCCGTCAAGCCCCACCAAATCGAGGCTCCTCCTGGCCGCTTCCCGGTGCCACTTCGTGGGAAAGCGGAGGGGGCCGATACACGGCACCTGGCCCATCATTACGGCGTCAAGGACCGAAACGGGAAAGCGCCGGTCGAACTGCTGCCGCTGGGGCAAATAACCGATAACGTGGCGCTTGTTTCCCCGTCCGGCAGGAGGGGCACCGAACACCGTCACCTTCCCGCAATCGGGCTTTACGAGCCCCAGGATCACTTTGAGAAGGGTGGTCTTCCCGGCCCCGTTGGGGCCGATGATCCCGGTGAAGATCCCTTCCCGAAAATCCAGGTTTACCTCTTCGAGAACCCTGCAGCCGGACAGGGTGACGGTAACGTTCTCCAGCGTGACAATCAACGCTTTTCCGCCTCCACTTGGGACTGTGCCGTAAGTTTGGCCAGCGTGCGCGCGTTGTAACGCATAAGGGCCAGGTAACTTTCACGGCCGCGAACGTTGTAGCCCCCGAGCGGGTCGAGAACCACAAGCGGCAGGCCGGTTTCCCCGGCGATGACTTCCACGGCCTGCGGGCTTATCTGCGGCTCGGCCAGCACGGCTTTTACCCCCGCTTGGCGGCAGGCGTCGATCAATGTGGCGATCCACCTGGCCGACGGCTCTTTGGCCGGCGATAAGTGGACGGACAAGATGTCACCGAGATGGTATCGCCTGCCAAAGTACTGCCAGGCTCCGTGCAGGGCTATAAAAGAAGCGCCTTTTAATCCGGCAAGCTGCGCCCGGATTTCGCCGTCCAGTTCCGTGAGGTACCCCTGATACTTTTGCAGGTTGGCTGCGAACTGTTCGCGGTATTGCGGAGCGATGCGGCAAAAGGCCGCGGTGATAGCGGGAGCGATTTTATCCCTCACCAGAACAGGGTCGAGCCAGACGTGGGGATCCACGGGAGTGCTTGACGAAGAACTGTGCGCGTGACCGTCCGCCGGTTGTCTGTCTTCACCGTCCCCGGCGCCTACTCCGGGAACGTACGGCAGGGCGTCTGTCCCCACGGCTTCTACCGCCACGACGCGCACGGCACCGTTGTTGGTTTCGAAGAGCCCGGTGACCCAATCGTCAAGGCCTGCCCCGACGCGGATGATGAGATCGGCCCGGGCGACTTCATTCATCTGGGCCGGCGTCGGCTCGAAGGTATGCGGGCTCGCTCCCGGCGGTACGAGGGTTACCGTTTCGACGAGGTCACCGCCGATGTTTTGGGCGATATCTGCCAGGGGGAAGATGGTGGCGACGGCGGTGACGCGTTTATCCGCGCCGGTTCGGGCCGTCGGACCGCAGCCGCCGTTCAATGAGACAGCAAGAAGCAGTGCAAGAAACAAGCATACCGTTAACCGCCGCATGCGTGCCCCTCCCCGGAATTTACTCACCATCTGGTTTGGCTTGCCGGTCGCACATCTGGCAGTACCCGTAGATCTCGAAAGCGTGGTCCACAATGCGAAACCCGCCCTGTTCTTGCAGGTGCTCGGCAACTCCTTCAAAAGGGCAGTAGGCAAGCGGGAAGGACGCGCCGCAGCCCAGGCATACCAGGTGGTGACGGTGTGAGCCCGCTATCTCGTAGTGGCAGCTAAATCTCTTTCGCAGGCGCAGCCGGTTGACCAGACCCAGGTCGGACAAGAGGCCAAGGTTGCGGTACACGGTATCGAAGCTGATGTGCGGGTGTTTTCTGGCAACGGCTTCGAATATCGCCTGGGCCGTCATCGGGCCTGCGGCGTTCAAAAGGACGCCGATGATCAGTTCCCGCTGGGGCGTCAACTTGTGCCCCCTGGCCTTCAACTCCCGATATATCGCCTCGGCCGTCATTCGGATCTCTCCTATTTAGGAGTATTCCTATTTAGGATTATTATGCTGCCGGAGATAAAAGTCAACAGGAAACCGGTAGAAAAATATGCGGCAGGAAATCGGCGTTAGAAGGGTGAATTATTTGGCAATTAGTTTGAGACGGGACCTGGTTGCACAACGTGTCCTGATTCAAGGGAGGTGAGGCGGTTTTGCTCGGCATACCCGACCCGCAGGTCTGGCTGGCGTACTTGCTGAGTATCCTGTCGGGTTTACTGTGCGTGATTTACGGGGTTTGGAAGTGGCACAGCGATACTTGATGTAAGGAGATGAGGAAGTGTCCCTTACCGGCATCGTCGTCCTGATTTTGGGGTACCTGGCCGTTACCGCCTATCTGGGATACCTCGGTTACCGGCACACAAGAACGGCCGCCGATTACCTGGTTGCCGGGGGCAGGGCGCACCCCTTCCTGATGGCGCTGGCGTACGGATCGACCTTTATCAGCACCTCGGCCATCGTCGGTTTCGGCGGGGTGGCGGCGGCCTATGGCATGGGGTTGTTGTGGCTGGTTTTTGCCAACATCTTCTTTGGGATCTTCATTGCTTTTGTGTTGTACGGGAAGAAAACGGCTGTTATGGGTAAAGAACTGGGAGCCCACACACTTCCCGAGTTTTTGGGGCGGAGGTTCCGCTCCGACTTCATCCGCCGGGCCGCCGGCGGGATCATCGCGGTGGCCATGCCCCTGTACGCCGCCGCGGTTATGATCGCCGGCGCCAGGTTCATGGAACAGATGCTGCACATCGATTTCCGCACCGCCGTGCTGATTTTTGCGGCCATTGTGGGTGCTTATGTCATCACCGGCGGGCTGAAGGGCGTGTTTTATACCGATGCCCTGCAGGCGTCCATCATGCTGGTGGGCATGATCGTGCTTCTGGTGTTTACTTACGCCCAACTGGGCGGCGTGGCGCCGGCGCACCAGGCACTTACCAATCTCGCCGGGCTGGTCCCCGAAAGCCTTGTATCGAAGGGACACCAGGGATGGACAAGCATGCCGCTTTTCGGTTCCGAGTTGTGGTGGGTGATGGTCTCCACCTTGATCCTGGGAGTCGGCATCGGCGTGCTGGCTCAGCCCCAACTGGTTGTTCGTTTTCTGACCGTCCGTGGGCCGCGTGAGCTCAACAGGGGTGTGGTTATCGGCGGGATTTTTATCCTCATCGTTGTGGGTGCCAGTTACGTTGT
>DMDP01000190.1 GCA_003445475.1 Peptococcaceae bacterium
AAACTCCGTTTCTTTGCCCCCGATGACCGCCGGTTCGTGCCGCATGAAGCCCGGTACCGTTAAATCCAGGGTAACGTTCGTAAAAGGCGTCTGGTACCCGGTGCGCGTGGGTACGTTCAGGTTGAAGACAAACTCCTGCAGGGCCTGCCGCACGCCTTCGTAAGAAAGGTTGTCCGCCCGGATAAAGGGCGCCAGCAAGCTGTCCACGTTGGAAAAGGCCTGCGCGCCGGCCGCCTCCCCTTGCAGCGTATAGAGAAAGTTCACCATCTGGCCCAGAGCCGAGCGAAAGTGCTTCGGGGGACGCGACTCCACCTGGTTCGGCACGCCGCCGAATCCTTCTTCCAGGAGTTGCTTTAAATCCCAACCCACGCAGTACACCGAAAGATAGCCGAGGTCATGGATGTGAAAATCACCCTCGCGATGGGCGCGCCGGACCTCGGGCGGGTAAACGCGCTCCAGCCAGAAGTGCGCCGCGGCGGTATTGGCAATGTAGTTGTGCAGGCCCTGCAATGAAAAAGAGGAATTGGCATTTTCCGCCACGCGCCAGTCCGCCTGGTTCAGGTAGGACTCGATAAGGTCACAGCTAACCAGCGATTTCATCTCCCGCATCTGCCGGTGTTGCTCGCGGTACAGGATATATGCCTTGGCCGTGCGGTGGTATCCCAACTCCATCAGGCTGGCCTCGACCAGGTCCTGCACCTCTTCCACGGTGGGCACGGCGACACCCTGGTGCAAGAGCTTTTCCAGCACCCGCTCCGTAACGGCAGGGGCCGCCTCTTCCGCCCACTTCGTTTCGCCCGTGGCTTGAAAGGCCCGCCGGACGGCGTTCGTTATCCGTTTAGCATCGAAAGGAACCGTTCTCCCGTCTCTTTTTCTAATAGCTTCCATAATTTATCTGTACCTCTCCCGTAACGTGTTATTTTTAACCCCGGAACGTCCGGGTTATCCTTGGAGGCAGACAGTAAAAAGCCCCGGTCTGCTCAAACTCAGCCAGGGCAGGACGCACTGTCCCAATCCCCTTACCCCCTTCCCGCGAAGGTCCGGTGCTCGCGCCGAGGCAGGTCTCGTGGCTTCCGGGTCATCGCTTACTGCGCCTTCCCAACCGGCTTTCAGCTGTACTCAAGGCGCCAAGGACGCATGCCCCCGCTGCGCTCTCTACCCTCTGTTATGCTTCACACAGGACGACATGCACCAACTGAGTGCTGGTCGGCTACCCGGTTACAGTGGCGGGGCCGCGCAGGATTTCCACCTGCTTCCCTATTCTCCCCCGCTACCCAGGGGCACCTCAGCGCCGTTATCAATTTCTTCGGCATTATATCGCCGGTATTTAGGCACCGTCAAACACAATTTGGCGCAGCCTGTCTCTGCAGGGAAGATTGCGCAAACAGGGGCTCGCCGGTTCGCCGGGAGGCGCCACCGTAACGGGGGATATCCCGTCCCGCATCGGTCAGTCACTGGCGAACTCTTTCCCGCTTATTTCCCGGAAGTGAACAAGGTTTGTAAGGACTTCGTTGTACGGTGTAGGCGTCCCGGTTTCACGCCCGTAGGCCACTATCTTGCCATTTAAGGCGTCGATTTCGGTGCGCCGCCCCCGTTCCAGGTCCTGCAACATCGAAGGACGGTGGTCACGCGTCGGCGGCAACAATACGGTATAAAAATCATCCAGGTAGGCATCCGCATCTTGCCACGGGAGCTTAATGCCCTTAGACACGGCCACGGCGAAAGCCTCCCGGATGACGCCGTTCATTATCCGCCGCGTGTGCGGGTTGTCGTGCACCCGCCCGTAATTCACGCCCAGTAGGGCTCCCAGGGGATTGAGGGCACAGTTGTAGAACGCTTTGGCCCAGAGATAGGGTTGTACATCCTCGACGGCACGGCAAGGTATGCCGGCCTCCTTGATGATCGCCACCGCGCGCGCAATCGAGTGGCGTAACGCCGCTCCGGCCTGCGGCAGGGCCGGGCCGATGACCACGTCGTCGGCGCAGACGGTCACCTGGACCCGCCCCGGCGTCACTATCTCGGCCCCGAAAATGACGCGGCCCGCCGCGCACTTTTCTTTGCCCACAGAAGCAGCCAGTATTTCTGCATTGCCCAGTCCGTTTTGGAGTGACACAACCAGGGTGTCCGGTCCGACGAAAGGCTGGATCGCTCGCGCCGCCACGCTCGTATCGTAGGCCTTAACCGTCACCAGGATGAGAGCGAAGGGCCCCCGCAGTTCCGCGAGATCGTAAACCACCCGGAGATTGGATACGCGGTGCCTGCCCCAGATTCCCTCGATCAGGAGCCCTTCTCTCGTCACCGCGTCCAGGTGCCAGGGGCGGCCCACCAGCACCACGTCATTCCCGGCCCGCGCCAGTAAACCCCCGAAAACAGAACCGAGGGCCCCGGCGCCAAAGACTAGAATATGCAACTTGCCCGCCTCCGGATCTGGTGTTAACGTAATATTACAACATGCCGTGGGCGGCCCACAACGGACTTGCCCGAATCTCGGCCTGCCGCTTTTGTTGGGGGGATCCCCTTGGGAAACAAGCGCCGCCTTGAGCGGCTGCAGCGCCGCCTGCAACAAATCGTCGGCCACGACTTCGTTTTCTCCTGCCCGGAGGATACGATTCCGTACAGCTTCGACGCCACGTACGCAGAAGGGCGCCCGGAAATAGTGGTTCTACCGGGAACGGCGGCCGAAGTGGCCGCCGTTCTGGCAGCGGCATACGAGGAGGAGGTGCCCCTAACACCCCGCGGCGCCGGCACCGGCTTAAGCGGCGGCGCCCTGGCCGTGGGCGGCGTCTTACTTGTTCTAACCAGGATGCACAGGATCCTGGAACTGAACAAGCAGAGTCTTTATGCCGTCGTCGAGCCGGGAGTGGTCACCGCCGAACTGCAGCGTGCGGCGGCACGTAAACGTCTGTTTTACCCTCCGGACCCATCGAGTGCGGAGGTTTGTACCATTGGGGGGAATATCGCCGAAAACGCCGGCGGCGCCCACGGGTTCAAGTACGGTGTGACGCGCGACTACCTCTTGGGTCTTGAATTTGCCCTGCCATCCGGAGAGTTGATCACCACCGGCGGGTACACGGTGAAAAACGTCACCGGCTACGATCTCAGCCGGCTCCTGTGCGGTTCCGAAGGCACGCTCGGTGTTATTACCAAAGCAGTCCTCCGCCTTATACCGGCCCCCGAAGCCAGACGAACCATCCTCGCCGTTTTCGCCGCTTTCGAGGCGGCTGCCGAGGCCGTTTCGCGCATCATCGATGCAGGCGTCGTTCCGGCCGCCTTCGAAATTATGGACCGGGCAGCGGTAAGATGCGTGGAACGGTACCTCCGCCTCGGCCTCCCCGCAAACACCGCCGCGTTCATCGTTGCCGAAACGGACGGCTACGAAGATACCGCGGCACGCCTCGCCCGGGAGGTCGCCGCTTTGTGCCGCAAGGCCGGGGCACAGGAAGTAAGGGTCGCCCAAACGTCGGCCGAAGCTGAGGCGTTCTGGCGGGCCCGGCGCTCCGTCTCGGCTGCTCTTGCCCGCCTTAAGCCGTTCAAGGTAGGCGAGGATATCGCCGTTCCTTTGGGCCGGATGCCCGAACTGGTTAACCGCCTGCAGGCGATACGGGAACAGGAAAATATAGACATGGTCGTCTTCGGCCATGCCGCCGACGGCAACCTGCACCCGAATATCATTGCCAACCCGCGCGATGGCGAAGAAATGAAGCGGGTGCGGCGCGCGATGGTGCGGATCTTTGACGCCGCTTTAGAACTGGGTGGAACCCTCTCCGGCGAACACGGAATCGGCACCCTCAAGGCCCCTTACCTGCACCGCGCGCTTTCCCCTGCGGCCGCCGACCTTATGCAACGGATCAAGGCCGTCTTCGATCCGAAGGGCCTCCTCAATCCGGGAAAGATTTGGGCTGACCGGGATGAAACATAACCCCGTCCCCGAAGGCATACATATGGAACCAAAAACCGGTGGGGTGAAGTCCATGGCGGAGGCAAGGGAACCGGCAAAATTTGCGGGGATCAACTGGGTGGCCGTCGGTAAAGGCACGCTGGCCAGCATCATTCTGGCCCTAACCTTGACCTTTGCCGCGGGGTTCATTTTTTATGCCACAAGGATCACCGAGAGCATCATGCCCTGGGTGACGGCGTTCGTGCTTTTCTTTAGCGTGGCACTGGGAGGAGCAATGGCCGCCTACAGCGCCGGCGGCCGCGGACTCTATCACGGCGCGGCGGTTGGCGTAGCCTTTTTTATCCTCTTATGGCTGGCGGCGGCCTTTGTGTTTCCGGGCCCGTTAGCGGCGGTGGACATAGCGGAGAAATTCTTCCTCTCCTTGTCGGCGGGTGCCGTCGGTGGCATCCTCGGTGTCACGCTCGTGGTCTGACGTAATGTATTTCGTCCGGGAAACCGGACAGGCGTTCCAAACCTTCGCGCCGGACCACAAAGGTATTTTCAATACCCACCACCCCGCGGTCGGGAAAGACAAACTTGGGTTCCAGGGCAATAACCATGCCTTCTTCCAATGGTACAGGGTCATTTGCCGCTATTACCGGCAGGTCGTTGAGTTCAAGGCCGACCCCGTGCCCGACGAAGTAAACGCGATTCTTGCACCCCATGAAGTGCGGTTCCAGACCTGCGCGCGCCGCAAGCGCGCGGGCTGCTTCCCACAACTCGCCGCCTGTAACGCCAGGCCTGGCGGCGTGCATCAACACCGATTGAATCTCCAGCGCCACCTCGTGGGCACGAGCCAGGTCCCTGTCCAGTGAACCGATGGCGAAAACGCGCGTTATGTCAACAATATAGCCCTGCCAGACCCCCGGATAGTCAACCAGGACGGGCTCCCCGATACGCACCTCGCGCCGGCCCGGACCGTATGGAAAGGCCGGGGTCAACCCCGGTCCCCCCACCACGCCGTCGAAACCGCTGGTCACGGTAGCGCTCGGACCGCTCAGGAAGTGCCCGTAGAAAACCTCGGCGTTGACGCCGCGCATGCGAACGAAGCCCTCATGCCCAAGCCGCCTCGCCGCTGCCTCGAACAGGCTGGCAAGTTCGACCTCGGTGGCCCCCGGGGCCAGGAATTCCGGCACCTGCCCCATAACCCTGTCCATCAAGCGGGCGGCCATGCGCAGGTTTTCAATTTCGAGCGGAGATTTAACGGCCCGCAATTTCCTTATCAGCGGCGAACAATCAACCGGAACGAAAGGGGGCAGATTTTTCTCGTACTGCCGGTAGTAAAGCAGGGGCAGTACGTCGAATTCGAGCCCGAGGCGTTCGGGGAGCGGCAGCCCGGCGTTGATAATGATATCCTTGATTTCCCGGAAGGAGCGCAACGGCACTACCGTACAGCCGCGGGCATCCGCCCCGGCCCTTTGCACATCGCGCCGCACCATATAAAGCGGCCGGCCTTCCGCCGGAATATAAAGGTGCGCCTGATGGCAGGTGCCGGTAAAATACACCTGGTCGGCGTTTTGCACCAGCAAGGCACCGTCAATTCCGTTTTCCTTCAGGAGCTTTTGAAAGGCGTGGACCCGGCGTGCAATCTCCCGCTCAAGCGGCACCCGCAAACCCAACCCCTCGTGAGAAAATCTGCCCTCATTATAAACCGGGTACACCTATTACGCAATGCGGGTGACACCCAGTCTTCTCGCCAGCGCCTCCCGGTACAGCTGCAGGTACTCGACTGCCGAACGCGCCCAGGAATAATCCATCTCCATGCCGTTCTTCATCAAGGTCAGCCACT
>DMDP01000045.1:0-1878 GCA_003445475.1 Peptococcaceae bacterium
CGGGCGGCTGGTGGAAATCAGCCACGGGGGCGGCGTCACCACGGTCTACGCCCACCTGTCCCGCATCGTGGTTGCCGTCGGTCAGGAGGTGAACCGGGGGCAGGTTATCGGGTACATCGGCACGAGCGGGAACGCCACCGGGCCCCACCTGCATTTCGAGGTGCGGGTGAACGGCAACCCGCATAATCCTCTCAAGTACCTTTAAGAGCGCGTGCCGCCTTTAAGGCGGCTTTTTTCGTCTCCGGGCCGGCCTGCGCTTTTGGCCGGGCCGCATTTGTGCTAAAATAGATGCGGGTTCACCCGGTACACTCTTGCGGGAGTGAGGCGCTTGCTGCGGCGTAAAAACCAGAAGCTCGTGTTCTGGGTGCTTACTGTATTTATAGGTGTGAGCCTCGTGGGGTCCTCGGTGGTCTGGAGCGGCCTTTTCAGCACGCCGCCGGCACGGACCGAGCCGGTGCCCGGGGAGGAGCGCACCCAGGCGTCCGCGACTTTGGAGGAGCTTGCCAAGACGGTTGAGGCCAACCCGCAGGACGTCAGCGCCTACCTGCGCCTCGGGGCGGCCTGCCTTGAGCAGGGCGAGGTGGACAGAGCCGTCGCGGCCTACGAGAAGGTGCTTGCCCTGGATCCTGGGAACGCGGCTGCGCGGCTCAGCCTTTCCGAGATATACCTGGCGCAGGAAAAACCGGACGAGGCGCTCGCGCAACTCAACGCCATTCTGGCGGCGGATCCCCACCATCTCGCCGCCCTTTACCGGCGCGGGCTGCTCCTGGGCCTGGTCAAGGGGCAGAAGGACGCGGGGGCGGCGGACCTGGAGCGGTTTGTCAGGCTGGCGGGGGATGGGCCGGAGGCGGCACACGCGCGCTCCCTGATCGCCGCCTGGCGGAAGTAGTGGAAAAAATTTTTACTGCATCCGGTGTTCCGGTGCGCTTATAATTATGCTGTGACCAGGCTTTGGCCGGAGGGAGACGGAGTGCGGTTGATCAACGGACTGGGGCCGGCAGGGAAAGCCGTATGCATATGCTTGCTGGTTAGTGTGTTACTACTGGTTCAGTTTCCCGGCGGGGTCAGGCAGCTTGCCAACGCGCTGGCCCGTGAAATAAACAGGTGGGGCCTTTTGGTGGGTACGCTGCACCTGGCGTCTGCCGAAGGGGAACACTTTATCGTCAGGTATACACCCGGGTACGACCGGGCCGCAGCCATGGTCCTCGATACCGGCGAGCTGTTTTACCCCCGTATCGCGGCCGATTTTGGGGTTACGATACCGGGTAAGGTGCCGGTGCTCATTTACCGCAACATGGAGGATCTCAACCGGAGCTTCGGCTGGCCGGCCGACGAGAGCACCATGGGCGTTTACTGGGCGGGCACCATAAGGGTGGTGGCGCCGGCCGTATGGATCGAGGAAGCCGAACCGGCCCGGCAGGCCGAGGTGTTCCGGGATGTGGGGCCGATGGCGCACGAGATCACGCACCTGTTTGTCGACCATCTTACCCGCGGCAACTGCCCGCGCTGGTTCAACGAGGGTGTCGCGCAGTACGAGGAATACCGCCTCACCGGGTTCAGTTTTGCGCCGCCCAAGGCGGTGCCGCCCGTAACATACACGCTGGACGAACTGCATAACTTTGATTACCTGCCGGACCAGAACCTGGCCTACCGCCAGACCTTCAGCATGGTTAGTTACCTGGCCGAAGAAGCAGGGTGGGCCGGCATCAAGGCCGTTATGCAGCGCCTGGGACGGGGCGAAAGCCTCGACGAGGCGCTCCGGGCGGTGGTAGGCTGGGACACCGGCACGTGGATGCGCAAGTGGCAGGAGTGGTTGAAATAGGAGAGGAAGCCCGATGAGCCTGAATGTCAAATCGTTGGTGGATCCCGGGCCGGAGG
>DMDP01000045.1:2235-5364 GCA_003445475.1 Peptococcaceae bacterium
AGGATCGGCGGCGCCAAGAACGCCACGCTGGCCATTTTGTGCGCGTGCGTGCTGGCCGGTGACGAGGTAGTGCTGGAGAACGTCCCCGATATCAGCGACGTGCGCGTCATGCTGGAGATTATCGGGTACCTGGGTGTCCAGAGCCGCTGGTTGGGGCCGGACGCCCTCCGGCTCAAAGGCAGGATGTCGCCCCATGCCGAAGCGCCGTACGAGCTGGTGAAAAAGCTCAGGGCCTCGAATCTGCTTCTCGGGCCCCTTCTTACCCGCTGCGGCCGCGTGCGCATCGCCCTGCCCGGCGGTTGCAATATCGGCGCCCGCCCCATGGACCTGCACTTCAAAGGGCTTGCCGCCATGGGGGCTTCCCTCGATATCCGGCACGGGTATATCGCCGGTGAGGCGAGACGGCTCACCGGCGCGCGGGTTTACCTCGACTTTCCGAGCGTGGGCGCCACAGAAAACATCATGATGGCCGCCGTCCTCGCGGAAGGGCAGACGATTATCGAAAACGTGGCGAAAGAGCCGGAGGTCGTCGACCTGGCCAATTTCCTCAACGCCCTGGGGGCCAGGATACGGGGCGCCGGCACCGACGTCATCAAGGTAGAAGGTGTGAGCGAACTCGGCGGCACCCGCTACGCGGTCATCCCCGACCGCATCGAAGCCGGCACATTCATGGTGGCCGCCGTGGCCACCGGGGGAGACGTGCTCCTGGAGAACGTCATCCCGCAGCACCTGGAACCCCTGAGCGCCAAGCTGCGTGAGGCAGGCGCCTCCGTCGTGGAGGAAGAAGACGGGATCAGGGTTGCGGCGGCCGATTCCCTCTCGCCTTTGACCATCAAGACCATGCCTTATCCCGGTTTTCCCACGGACATGCAATCCCCGTTCATGAGCCTGCTTACCACCGTAAGCGGCACCAGCGTCATTGTGGAGAACATTTTCGAAAACCGCTTCCAGGTGGCCCAGGAACTGCGGCGGATGGGAGCGCGCATCAAGGTCGAGGGGCGGGTGGCGATTGTGGAAGGCGTGCGGCGGCTGCAGGGGGCCCAGGTGAGGGCGACCGATCTCCGCGCGGGTGCGGCGCTGGTGATCGCGGGCCTTGCGGCGGAGGGGCACACCGAAATCCATAACGCTCACTATATCGACCGGGGCTACCGTGACCTCGATGCGCGCCTGGCGCAGCTCGGTGCGGAGGTCAGGAGAATATAGTTTTTGGCATATCGAAAAAATTAAGAAACTGATTCCGGGGCGGCAGGAGAATCTGCACCTGTAACGAATATAAAACTTGCAACTTTTGTGACAATGCCCCGGCGCCCACAGACCAGGGATTATACATGCGCAGCGGCGACGAGCGGAAAGGATGTGCCTGGGGTGAAAATCCCGAGATCTACCGCCAAGCGGCTACCCCTCTACTACCGGTGTCTGGCCGAAATGAGGGAACGGGGGGTTGCGGTTGTTTCATCGCAGGCCTTGAGTTCCAAGGCGGGTATCGAAGCGGCCATTATCCGCAAGGATCTTTCGTGCTTTGGCGAACTCGGCAAGCGCGGGGTGGGCTACAACGTAGACTTCCTTTACCGCGCGGTTGCCAGGATCCTGAAAGTAGAAGAACGGCGGGAAATTGTGATCGTCGGCGGCGGCAAACTGGGCCAGGCCTGGGTGGAATACATGGCGCGCTACGGCGGGAACTTCCACGTGGCAGCGGTCTTCGACGGGTGCCCGGCGGAGGTGCAGGCGGCGCCGGCGGACGTGCCCGTGCTGCCCCTTGAGGAGCTTTCCGGCTTCGTCCGTGATCGCAAGATCGAGCTTGCCGTCTTGGCCACGCGCGCCGAAGAAGCACGCGTCCTGGCCGCCGAACTTGTGCGCGCGGGCATTCGGGGCATCCTCAACTTCGCGCCCGTCGCGCTGGATGTACCGGATGGGGTGCAGGTCATCGATTGTGATTTTTCGGGCAAACTCCAGAGCCTGGCGTGCTCCCTGGGTGGAAGCAACGACCGGGTGGCGCTGAACGGGCGTTAGCCTGACATATATATGGAGAATGCAGAAAAGTAATGCTATAGAGAAAAGTTGTACGAAGGCAGCCCCTGGAGGCAGGAAAACTCCTTACGGTGACCGAACTAAATGGAGTTAGTACGGTCCCTGACGGACTGACTAACCAATAATATATTTTATTGCTAAGGAGGTTTAACCGCATGTGGGTTGTAACCGTGGATCCCGACAAGTGCGAAGGGTGTGGTGAGTGCGTCGAGTCCTGTCCGGCAAGCGTGTTGGAACTGGTTGACGGTAAAGCGGTCGTGGCCAATCCCGACGACTGTCTGGGATGCGAAACGTGTGTTACCGTTTGCCCGAACGAGGCGGTTACGGTAGAGGAGCGCTAGGCCGGACGGCGGCCGGCGCACCGGGGGCCGGCCGCGAAACCGGCCGTCCTGTAGTAGCCTCGCGGGGCGTTAACCGGCAGCAATGCCGGCCTTAAGGCTTAAGCAAGCTGGCCGCGCGGGAGGTGGTAGTCCCTTCCACGTCGCAGATGCGCGTATGTTCCTGGCTTATCATCGTAGATAAAAGGAGGTGTACCGGCGGGTGGTGTACTTTATCGGCAACATAATGCCCTACATCACGGTTTCGATCTTCCTGGGCGGGCTGACCTGGCACCTGTGGCGGTGGACGGCCCCCCGGATACCGCACTTTGTTGCGCTGTCACCCTTCCCGAAATCGTGGGCGGGCTCGGTCGGTTTTATTGTATGGCAAATCCTGACCTTCTGGAATATCCTGAAATTCGACCGGCGCCTCTGGATCGGCGCGTGGCCCATGCACGTGGCCATCGGGGCCATCATCGGGGGGCACGTGCTGGGTATTTACACTCTGGGGACACAATTTCACATGATTTTCCCCTACGCCATCAGCGAGGCGCTGAGCGAGTCGCTGTCCGACATCCTTGGCAAGACCATGGGGGTCGTCTTCGTTGCGGCGGCGGCCTACCTTTTGTACCGGCGCTTTGCTTACGACCGCGTGGCGGCCGTTTCCGCACCCAGCGATTACCTGCACATGTTCCTGCTGCTCGCGATCGGCGGCATAGGCGTCTACATGCGGTTTGTTCCGACTGCTTCTCTGCACTACCACGAAGCGCGCGAGTTTCTGGCG
>DMDP01000166.1 GCA_003445475.1 Peptococcaceae bacterium
GGATCTCCGAACCAACAGAGAGAGGCGCCACGCGGACCTTTTTGTGCACCGTACCACTCCCCAACACCAAAACCCGCGGGCTTGCGTGCTGTATTTGCGTCCCGCGGGTTCCGGCTGCCGCATGGCCCTTAGCCTGAGCCTTTTTATTTTTTATTAGTTTAGCATTTTTACCTGTGAAAAACAACACGTTAGCGGCGGCCTTGAGCCTGAGGAAATGCTTTTACTGAAGGCCTTGGCGCGTGGTAAGATAAGAATTCGGGGGTAGTCATGTACGAGGCGCTGATGGACATTTATTACCGCCTGTACGGCCACTTCGGCCCCAGACACTGGTGGCCCGCGGACACGCCTTTTGAGATGATTGTCGGCGCCATACTGACCCAGAATGTCAGCTGGCGGAGTGCCGCGGCAGCCATAGAGAACCTTAAGGACGCGGGCCTGCTTTCCCCGGCGGCGCTTCTTTCTCTCCCGGAAGAACAACTGGCGAAGCTGGTTCGCCCGGCGCGCTATTACGTTCAAAAAGCCAGGAAGTTACACGCCTTTTGCCGGGTTCTGCAGGAAGAATTTGGCGGAGATCTTCAGGCCTTCCTTGCGCTGGACACCCGGACCTTGCGCCGACGCCTCCTGGATATCTGGGGCATCGGACCTGAAACGGCGGACGCGATCATCCTCTACGCGGCCCACAAACCGATCTTTGTTATCGATGCCTACACGCACCGCATCTTTCACCGCCTTGGTTTTTTCGGCCCCAAGATGTCCTACGATGCCATGCAGCGCTTTTTCATGCAACACCTGCCGCCGGACGTCTCCCTGTACAACGAATACCACGCGCAGATCGACGCCCTGGGCCATACAACCTGCCTGAAGAACAAACCTCACTGTACACTCTGTCCGCTGGGGAAAGTCTGTTCCTTTTTCAAGCCAACCTTGCAAGAGATTGCCGGAATTGGCTGAAAAATCTTACTCATATACTGATCACGTGGTCAGACCAGTACACCGGCCACGGGAGGTGAAACTCCGGCTTCACGCAAGGTTAGGGAGCATTTTCAGGTTTCGGTAATTCATGCCATGGGGGTGCAGCAGAGAGTAAGATGGATTTCAGCGAGATCAGGCGGGTTGCCAAGGAGAAGTTGAAGGGATATTGCCGCGTGTGCCCGGTCTGCGACGGGAAGGTTTGCGCGGGTGAGGTTCCCGGTATGGGCGGCGTCGGTTCAGGCGCCGGATTCCGGGCCAATCTGGAAGCCCTGGCGCGGTACAGGCTGAATATGCGCACCATCCACGCCGCCCGGAACCCGGATACCACGCTGACGCTCTTCGGCCTGACCCTCAAAACACCCATCCTTGCCGCGCCAATGACCGGTACCCCGTACAACATGGGCGGGGCCCTGACCGAGCGGGAGTTCATCGGGGCGATAATCGCCGGCAGCAAGCTGGCCGGATCGCTTGGCTTCTCCGGCGACGGGGCCGACCCGGCCATGTACGATTCCGGCGTTGAGGCCGTTGCCGCCGAGGATGGTTGGGGCATTCCCATCATCAAACCGCGTGCCCAGGACGCAATTCTGGAACGTATCAGGCGGGCGGAGGCGGCCGGGGCACCGGCGGTCGGCGTGGACATCGACGGGGCCGGCCTGGTAACCATGGCGCTTAAAGGACAACCCGTGGGGCCCAAGACGCCCGACGAAATCAAGGACCTGGTTACTGCGACACGTCTGCCTTTTATCCTTAAAGGGATCATGACCGTAGACGAGGCGGAACTTGCGGTTGAAGCGGGAGTGGCGGGGATCGTCGTTTCGAACCACGGGGGACGCATCCTCGACCATACGCCCGGGGTCGCCGAGGTGCTGCCCGAAATTGTTGCTGCGGTAGGCGACCGGATCGTAGTTTTGGCCGACGGAGGTGTCCGCTCCGGGGTGGACGCTTTGAAACTACTGGCCCTGGGTGCCCGGGCGGTGCTGGTCGGCAGGCCGCTGGTAATCGGGGCCTTCGGTGGTGGAGCGGAAGGTGTGAGAATCATGCTTGAACAGATGACGGCGGAACTGCGGCAGGCCATGATACTTACGGGTTGTCCTACCCTGAACGAGATCGGGCCGCGCGTGTTACGTTCCTGATGTCAAGAAGGACAAGCACATAACTCTTCACAGGAGGTTTTGGCTTAATAAGAAATGCGGCGCGTATGCCGGGCGGTGGAAGAGATTTTCCAGAAGGCACTTGCCCTCGGGGGCACGCACTCCGGGAGCACGGCATTGGCCTGACCAAGCGGCGTTTTCTCCCCCGGGAGTTGGGCGATCCCGAAAACCTCTTTAACCCGGGCAAACCTGTCGCGATAGGGGATGGGGACGCATGAGCCGGGCGTACCTGGCGGCGGTGGAAGATGAGATCATTAAATGCATGCGCTGCGGCAACTGCCAGGCTGTTTGCCCGCTGTACAGGGAAACGCGCTGGGAGCCGGCCGTGGCGCGCGGGAAGGTTCGCCTGGCCCAGGCGGTGCTCAAAGGCGAGCTTCCCTGCACGGTCGAGTTAAAAAAGCGCTTTGACCTCTGCCTGACCTGCATGGCCTGCGTTGCCAACTGCCCTTCGGGGGTGCGGGTCGACAGAATTATCCTGGCGGCGCGGGCGGCACTGGCTGAGGCCTGCGGCCTGCCTGTGCCCGCCCGCACGGCTCTAGGCGTGATGCGGCGCCCCGGGCTTTTCGAGGGTGTTGCCAGGACGCTGTCCCGCGTGCAAGGGTTGTTTTTCAAGCGCCGGGCCGGCGGTATGACGCCGCGCTTTCCTGTGGGGCTCGAATGGCGGCGCGTCTTTCCGCCCCTGGCGGCTGTGCCCTTTAAAAGCCGGGTTCCGGAGGAAAACCCGGTTAAGGGAGCCGCCAGCCGGGTGGCCCTGTTCACCGGTTGCCTGGCCAATTATATTTACACGGGCACAGGGGAGGGTGCCCTGCGGGCGCTTAACGCGGCGGGTGTGTCTGTGGTGGTGCCGAAAGGGCAGCACTGTTGCGGTTACCCGGCCCTGGTCAACGGGGCGGTGGAACTGGCGCGGGAGATGGCGCGCTCGCACGTGCAGCTTTTCCATGCCCTGGGGTGCGACGCGGTGATTACCCT
>DMDP01000176.1 GCA_003445475.1 Peptococcaceae bacterium
GCCAAGATGTCCAAGTCGAAGGGGAACGTGGTCAGTCCCGAGGACATTATGGCCCGTTACGGGGCCGACACCAGCCGGCTATTCATCCTGTTTGCTGCCCCGCCCGAAAGAGACCTCGAATGGTCGGACCAGGGGGTCGAAGGCTGCTACCGCTTCCTGCAACGGGTGTGGCGTCTGGTGAACGCGGTAGCGGACGAGGTCAAAGACGCCCCGGCGGTGCCCACCAAGACAACGGGCGTCAACCTGGAGATGCGCCGGCTGGCGCACCGCACGGTATACCGGGTGACAAGGGATATCGAGGAGCGCTTCGGCTTTAACACCGCCATCAGCGCCATTATGGAGCTGGTCAACGGTATGTACCAGTTTATCGATCGCGTCCCGCCGGTGGACCGCGACCCGGCGGTAACCAAAGAAGCGATCGAAAAGCTGTTGCTGCTGCTGGCGCCGTTTGCTCCCTTTATCGCGGAGGAGCTGTGGGAGCGCACGGGCCATGCGGAAAGCATCCACAAGCAGCCGTGGCCCGCCTACGAGGAGGCGCTGCTCCAAGAGGAGCACGTGACCATCGTGGTCCAGATCAACGGGCGCGTGCGGGACCGGATGGTGGTGCCCGCCGATCTGGCCCCCGAGGACATGCAGCAGGCGGTCCTCGAGCAGCCCCGCGTGCAGAAACTCATCGCGGGGAAGAAGATTGTAAAGATTGTACCCGTGCCCAAGAAGCTGGTTAACATTGTCGTTCGGTAAAATCAGAAGCATTCGGTAATAGACTGTAGTACAAGGGTGTGGAAAGTACCACCGGCGCCTCGACGGCGGTTGACCGTATTGAGGGCCGGTGGTACTTTTGTCTCAGAAAGTAATTGTGCTAACGTTCACAAACCACCCTCGATGCCTTCTTTAAAGGGGGTAATAGAATGGTGCGCGAAGTGAGGTATTGTTTCTGGGGCAAGCTGAACGTGGGGGGGAGCGTTTACGACCGGGATGTGGTGCTGATGGGCGATGAGGTTGCTCCCTGGCCGCGGGAAAAGTCGCACGTGGTTTCGACGCGTGACCTGGAAAGGGTGTTGCAGTACAGGCCCGAACTGCTGATTTTCGGCACCGGCTTCGGCGAGCGGATGGAGGTGCCCGAAGAGGTGCAGAGGACGCTTACAGCGCGGGGAATTTCGACGCTTGTGCTGCCGACGCAGCAAGCCTGTATACATTACAACCATCACCTCGGGCGACGTAAGGTTGCCGCATGTCTGCACCTCTTCTGCTAGTGATTTTTAGTACAAAGGATCAGGGGGAGCGTCGCGGTGTTCGGGATAAGGTATTGCCTTCCGGGGGAAGTAGGAGTCGGGCCGAGCGTATACCGCAGCGACGTGATCGTTTTCCCGGAACGGGTGGCGCCCTGGAACCGGCGGCATAGAGAGGCCGTAACGACCGAAGACATCGACGAAGTGGTGCGGTACGAACCGGATCTGGTAATTTTCGGGAACGGTTTTGCGCAGCGTGTCGAGGTGAAGGCGGAGGTGCGCGATTACCTGCGCAAGCGGGGAATAAGGTTTGTCATATTCCCCACCCCGCGCGCGTCCAAGATTTTCAACCGGCACCTTGGGGCCGGCCGGATTGCCGCATGCCTGGCCGTGACGTAGGAAAGTAGAGCAAAAATACCGCCGGCCCCGCCGGGCCGGCGTGGCCATAAATCGTTGGGGCGGGTTCTTCCCGCCCCGTTTTTTAACTAATGACATTTTTGCCGAATTGGCAGGAACCATCTACCGGGGACGTCGAATATACAATATTTGTGCTACTGCTACCTGCAGTGGTTCTTCCTACCGAGGAAAGTCCTGGGAGGTAAGGGTCGTGAGGGTTTCTTACAAAATATGGCTCGAGACAAAAGAAGGGTTACCCTTGCTCGGCGATGGCATTTTTTGTCTCCTGTGCGCCATCAATGAGACCTGCTCCCTGGCCGAAGCCGCGCGCCTGATGGGTATGTCGTACCGCCACGCGTGGGGGAAAATCCGCCGCGCGGAGGGCAACCTCGGGTGCAAATTGATCGTCACACACAGTGGAGGCCCTAAAGGCGGTAGTACGGTGTTGACCCTGGAGGGACACCGGCTGGTGAAGCAGTACGCCGCCTTCCGCGCCGACGTAAACCGGGCCATCCACGCGCTCTTTCTCCAGCACTTCGGCTTCACGAAGACCGCCTCCTTGACACTGCCCGCTTTTTTGGCTAACATTAAAAGCGGTGCTGGTGTGGCTCAGCGGTAGAGCAGCGCACTCGTAATGCGCAGGTCGTCGGTTCGAATCCGACCACCAGCTCCAGGGAAACCAAGGCTTCCGGCGTTCGGGCCGGGGGCCATTTTGTCAATTGGTGCGTTCGCTAACGATCCACCAGTGAAGGCGGGGGTTAGGAGTATGCCGGCTTAAGTGCCGGGAAGGTTTCTTCGCCCTGCGGTGAATAATGAATTGCCCGAGACACATATTCTGTGAAGGGTGAAAATATGGCCAGTTTTATCGTCTATCTTGAACCGGCGGAAGAAGGGGGGTATATTGTTTCCGTGCCCGCCCTGCCCGGCTGTGTAACCCAGGGGGAGACCAGGGAGGAGGCGCTGGCAATGGTCGAAGACGCCATCCGCGGGTATATTGAAAGCCTGAAAAAGCACGGAGAGCCTTTGCCCTTCGGCTTTGAGAAGGCTGAAGTGAAAACCATTACCGTGGACGTGGCGTAAATCGTGAAACTGCCGGTATTGAAGGCAAAAGATGTCATCGCAACCCTTGAGAAACTAGGGTTTCAAGTGGATCACGTCACCGGCAGCCACTACATTATGCGCCATCCTGACGGCCGCCGGGCGGTGGTTCCTTGCCACGCGAACAAGGACGTTAAACAGGGCGTGCTACGCTCGATTATAAGGCAGGCGGGGATCAACCTGGAAGAGTTTAAAAAGCTGGTTTAACGCCGCTTGTCGTGCGCAGGTCGTCGGTTCGAATACGACCACCAGCTCCAGGGAAATCAAGGCTTCCGGGAATCGGCCCGGAGGCCTTTTCGTGTCATCGCGGCCGTGCGCCACCACCACGAAGACTACGACGGCGGCGGCTACCCCGACGGACTGGCGAGTCCGGGCCAGGTTACCCCGTGTTCCTTCTGCTCGTAGCTGAAGAATGTTTGCCAGCGTTTCTTCTCCTCTTCCAGTTTGGCGAACCATTCCTGGACACCACCCTGTAGATGGCCCGGTTCAGCTCCTCCTTTGCTTCGTTTAGCGGTCGCAGCCGGAGCGCATTTGCAGCGTTTTGCAGGTGGTGAGAACTCGGTATCATCTTACAGTGGCTTGACACGATCGGCGGCTAGAAAAGTAGTGGTAATTGTGCTCGTGAGCGGTTATAATGGCCTTGGGGTGATTACCGTGGCAGTAGCACGCGAGCATGTGAAAGCCCTCATCGACCGGCTGACCGACGAGCAGGTACAGGCTCTTTGGGTTATTCTGGAATCTATAGCCTGGCCTACAGAGGAGATTACCCCAGAGGAAGCTGCGGAACTCGAAGAAGCAAGGGCTGAAATAAAGGCCGGCAAGGGCGCTAAAGCCGAGGATGTCTGGCGTGAGCTGGGAATTTGAGATTGTATTCTCACCCCGGGCCACGCGAGATCTAAAGGCGCTGGAAAAAAGCATTCAAATTCGTATCAAGAACGCCGTCACCGGATTGGCCTTCTTCCCGCCGAAGGGCGATGTAATCAAGCTCAAAGGCGGCCAGGGGGGCGAGTTGCGGCAAGAGTGGGTGACTGGCGGGTAACGTTTGAGTACGTGTTTGAGGAGAGGCAAGTCTACATACTTGCCATTAAACACCGTAGGGAAGCCTACCGCAGGTAGAGTTTGAGAGCGGCCCAAATCAATCGGGCCGCTTCTCATTTCCACGGTCACCTGGCCCAAACCAAGACTATTAGGAGGGAGGGAGGTGTTGGGGCGGGCCGGTAAAGGCCCATCCCGCTGTGATGAACGCCGAAAAAGCGAGAGAAGCGTTGCACCGGTTGCTCAAAATGTTCGAGTCCGGCAATCTACTGAATGCCGTCGCCCAGACCCTATGAAACCAAAACCTGAGTGCGAGCGGCCCTGCGACAGGTGGAGCCCGGGCAACCGGCTGCTGTTGGCTGCCGGGACGGAGGACGCGCGGGGCTACCGGCAGTGGCAGGAAGTTGGCCGGGATAAAAGCCGGTAGTGGGTGTGGTTGCTGTAGTCATCGCAAGATCCCCTCCAGTCCCCTTCCTGCCGGTCCCGGGGGTGACCGTGGCAGCCGGCAAGGAGGGCTTTTAATACCAAATAGCTACCAAATATACTGAAACAGAGGACAGAGGGTGCCATTCTACGGCCTGTCTTGTACCACTCGCTGTTTTTGGCAGGGGACTGTATGGGCGCGAAGGACTATTTTGTACCTCGCCCGGGCGGCTGACGACTTCCCTGCGGCGCTTTAAAGTTTACAACTCTGCTTGAGGCAGGATTTTCCTTGCCCGGCGGCGAACAAGTGATTAATAAACCGACAGGAATCGCCGCCGTTTTCGCCGGCCGCCCGCATCAAGCACCCGCGCACCCGTGCTCTACCTGAATCCCGGCGGGGAGGTCGAGGGAAGGCGATTTGTCCGCCGGCCCCCAGGTGGATTCGCCTGGCAACGTGGCTCTCAAAGGCGCCATAGAAACAGGCGCCGTCTTCCCTGTGGTGGTGAAGTGGGACCGCAACCGGTACGAGTACCTGGGCAAGTGGCGGGTGATCGACTGGAAATACTCGGCCTGGCAGGGGTTGCGGCCGCATTTTCATTTCTGGCTCCAGCGGGTGGATCTGCCGGAAGAAGAACCAAACGGTGTGGCCGATTATCGTTGTGAACGGCCCTATCCCGCTGCTTCCCGCCAATGTATTGGATACCACCCCGCGGCTGGTCCCCTGGGCAAGCGGCAAATATTCCACTGGCTCAATCCAGATTCGGTTAGAAGTTTCTGGTTTGTATGATCAACAACTATGCGGGTGAACGCTGGAGTTTGGAGAGCTAAGCCCACAAGAGTGGATGGTTTTTGCCACGGCGGCTTAGCTGTCGGACGGTGGGTTGGTTGGCGCGATAGGGTGTCCGAGAAGAAAGGCGTGGTATTCAGGGTCATTTTTGATATACTGATCTCAAGCGGTAGTGAAACCGGGACCCTGACGTCGCCGTATCTAAGAATGTTCGAGATAAACGGGATGTGGTTTGCAGCAGCCGAACTCGCAGGGCTTGACCGGCTGACCTTTCTTGCTTCCCTGCACCGGTACGGGGTGCCGGCGATCAACCTCCGCTCGCGTCGGGCTTTTAGCGGGCAGTTTCATAGATATGGGCGGGCAGCGTTTTGCATTGGAGGATGAAGATCCGTAACGAGGAAGGGGCGCTTGGGATGCAACGTAGGTTTCGGATAGTTCTGGAGTGGGATGAGGAAGGGCAGGGTTACACCGTAACGGTGCCCTCTTTGCCCGGCTGCGTAACTGAAGGCGATACTATTGAGGAGGCGCTGGCCAACGCTAGAGAAGCCATAACAGGCTACCTCAGGGCGCTGGAGAAATTAGGCCAACCCCTGCCCGTCGGTGACGCACCGGTGGTCAGGAGACAGGAACTGGTGATTAACCTGTGACGGCGCGGATGCCGAGA
>DMDP01000177.1 GCA_003445475.1 Peptococcaceae bacterium
GCTGGTAACATCGCAGGAAGACTTCGCGGAACCGCGAAGTCTTCCTCATTTTTAACGCAACCTTTACGCTCACATAACACTACCTTAACAATCCTGGCTTATGATATTAAATTGAATACCCCTAAGGAGGTTCCGGGAGGGGAAAAGGCCAAAGCGACCAAAGGTACTTTCGCGAATCTCGGCTCATTACCCCTTTTAGATAGGCTCGGCAAAGGTAAGCCTACCCATAACACCGCCAACAACGCCTTCGCTAACCCGCTGGTCGTGGTTGATATTGTTACGGGCAAAATCTTGGTAGATAGGCTTAGGGACTACTGGCGCACGGCAACCGTGATTTTGGAACCCGATAACGGGACGTGTACAGAAGGAGAACGAGGCTGAAATGAGGCTGGCGGTAATTGCCGATATCCACGGCAACCTCGAAGCTCTGAAGGCCGTCCTCGCCGATATAAGTGGCCGGAATATAGATAAAATATGCTGTGCGGGCGACCTGGTGGGGTATGGCCCCTTCCCCAACGAGGTTATTGAACTCATCCGCCGGGAAGGCATTCCCACCGTGTTGGGCAATTACGACGACGCCGTCGCCTACAGCCGGCCCATGTGCGGCTGCGCCTTTCCCGACGCCAGGGCCCGCGAACTCGGCGAGCAATCCCTCGTCTGGACACAGGCACACACCACCGAGGCTAACAAAGCTTTCCTCCGGGGCCTGCCGCGGGAGCTACGCTTCCGTGCCGGGCCGTACGAAGTACTTGTGGTTCACGGTAGCCCGCGCTTTCTTGATGAGTACCTTTACGAGGACGCCCCCACAGATTTACTGCAGGAGATTTTCACCGCCCACCCGGTGGATATCCTGGTGGTCGGCCACACCCACAAGCCATACCATCGCGTGTTTGGCGGCCGGCACATAATTAACGCCGGCAGCGCCGGCAAACCCAAAGACAGGAATCCCGCTGCGGCCTATGCCCTTATAGAAATCGGCCAATGTGTGGAGGTAACCTTTCCCCGGGTGACATACGACGTCGCGTGCGTAGCCCGGGCCATTCAAGAGGCCGGTCTTCCCGCGGACTTCGCCCGGCAACTGTTTACCGCCCAAGAATAACTGCGACTTTCAAGATCACACCCACGTCAAAGCTTCTCTTTGAGAAAAGGGACGTCCGGCCTGTCAACTTCCCGCCAGGCGGCGACCAAGGCGCCGGGCCAGCCAGCGCGCCAGGAGGTTGAACCCGAGAACCACCAGCATCAGCACCGCCGCCGAACCGTCGGCCACCCGCGTAATGTCCGGGATCAGGGCCTCGGAGTTAACCTTCCAGATGTGCACGGCGAGGGTTTCCCCGGGCCGGAAAGGGTTCCAGGGCGAGGTGGGATGAAAGATGTTCCACTGGCCGAAATTGAGGTGCGGGGTAGTCATGCCGGCGGTATAGAGCAAGGCCGCGGCCTCCCCGAAGACCCGTCCGGCGGCGATAATGATACCGGTAATCAGGCCCGGTATGGCGCAGGGGAGAACCACACGGCAGATGGTCTGCCATTTAGTGGCGCCCAGAGCAAGGCTACCTTCCCGCAGGTCGTCGGGCACCGTACGCAGCGTTTCTTCCGCCAGGCGTACCATCAGGGGCAGGTTGATAACCGTCAGGGCCAGCGCGCCCGCGGCCAGCGAATAGCCGAGCCCAAACATGCTGACGAAGATCAAAAGCCCGAAGAGCCCGACAACAATAGAAGGCAGGGAGGTCAGGGTTTCGATGCTGAGGCGAATAAAGTTGGTGAAGGCGTTCTGCCTGGCATACTCCGTCAGGTAAATGCCGCCCAGGAGACCGAGCGGCACGGTCAGCGCCATGGAGAGAAACAAGAGGTAAAAGGAGTTAAAGATGTTGGGGCCGATGCCGCCGCCCGCACGCCTGGTTTCCGGCTCGCCGAGCAAGAAGGCCAGGTCGATGGCGTGAAAGCCGCGGATAACAATGTATCCCAGCAGTGCCGCCAGCAGAACCACCACGCAACCCGCCCCCAACCAGAACATGCACGTGGCCACCTTGTCCTTGGTGCGTACGTTCACCGGGCCTCACCCCTGCCGATGAAGACGCGGATGGTCAAGATGAAAAGGAAGGATATGGCCAGCAGGATGGTCGCCATGAACCAGAGAGTGTCATTCCACAGTGAACCCTGCACGGTGTAACCCATGTCCATGGTAATCCCGCTGGTCAAGGTAATAAGCGGATCGAGGATGGAGTGCGGGATTTCACGCTTGTTGCCGATGACCATCTGTACTGCCAGCGCCTCGCCGAAGGCACGCGCCACGGCCAGCACCACGGCGGTGAGCAACCCCGCCCGCGCCGCGGGGATAAGGATCAGGCGAATGGTCTGCCACCGCGTGGCACCAAGGGCATACGCCGCCTCCTTGAGGCTTCGCGGCAGGGCCCGCAGCGCGTCGGTCGAAACACTGGCAATGGTGGGGAGGATCATTACCGCCAGGACCAGCACCCCCGCCAGCAGACTGAAACCGGTACCCCCCAGGTTCTCCCTGATGAACGGTACCAGTACACTCAGCCCGATGTAACCGTAAACAACCGACGGGATCCCCGCCAGAAGCTCGATCACCGGCTGCAGGATGCGCCGACCCAGGTGCGGCGAGATCTCGGTCATAAAAACGGCCACGGTAATACCCAGGGGAGCGCTGAGAAGCGCGGCCAGCAAGGAAGTCAGGATGGAACCGACCAGGAAGGTCAAAATACCAACCTGGGGCCCGCCCTGCTCCGGCGGCCTGTCGGGCCACCAGTCAAGGCTGAAAATATTGGCCGGGCTGACGTGGTGCACGAAAAACACCGAAAGGCCTTTCCAGCTGATAAAAACGGTGATAGCGATGGTTAAGACGATTACCAGCAGGGCGGCAATAAAGCTCAAGCTGAACCCCGCCAGCTCACGGCGTACCGCACGGCCGAAGCGAAAGCGATTTCTGTCCAATTTGCCGTCGCCCTCTCATAGAAGAAATCGCGAATGCGCTGAAACCTCAGGGTCGGCGTTCGATCTGCATGCCCGTCACCGGGAAGTAGTACATTTCTTTGACGATACCCTGCTGCACCTCGTCGCTGAGGACGAAGTCGATGAAGGCTTTGACCAGAGGTGTCGGCTCGCCCCTGGTGTACATGTGCCCGTAGGACCAGAACGGGTACTTGCCGGCGGCGATATCCCGCTCCGTGGGCGCCGCGCCGTCGATCTTGATGGTCTTCACCTTCTCGTCGCAGTAGGCAATGGCCAGGTAGCTTATCGCGCCGGGAGTCTCGCTCACGATCTTGTGCACGGTGCCGTTCGAATCCTGTTCGGCGTCGCCCCTGGCCTCTTCCTTGCCGTCCATAACGTGCTTCTTGAAGGTGCTCCGGGTACCGGAACCCTTGGGACGGTTGACCACAAAGATCTTCTGGTCTCTACCACCGACGTCTTTCCAGTTCTTGATCTTGCCGGTGAAGATGTCCTGGATCTGCTGCTTGGTGAGGCTGTCCACGCCGACATCCGGGTGGGCCACCACGGCGAACGCCTGCACGATAACCTTGTGGTCCTTCAGCTGCGAAGCATCGATACCTTCCTTTTCCTCCGCAAAAATATCGGAGTTGCCGATGTCTACGGCCCCCTGCATTACCTGGGTCAGGCCCGTACCGCTCCCGCCGCCCTGTACGGTTATCTGTACGTCAGGGTTCTTTTCCATGAACTTCTCCGCCGCTTCCTCGATAAGCGGCTGCATAGCCGTGGAACCGGCCACGGTAATGGTTCCGGAAAGTCCATCGGCCGGTCCCTGTCCACCCCCGCCGCACCCGGCGCCGACTGCGAGGGCCACGGCAAGCAGCGCCCCCAGCAAACCCCGCCACCCGTTTTTCCTGGCCAAAATAGCCTCCCTCCTTGCGTAAGTAATAGAGGTATCGCCACTCGTGCCGTTATCCTAACTAAACTATAACCGGTTTGTGTTAAATTTGTGTTAAGAGATTGTTAAAAAGAGAAAGGCCGGGGGGTTCCCCGGCCTGCCTGATTGATTCTGCGTGCCGGTAATTGAGGGCGGCGGGCCTTTTTACCCGTTCCGGCTTGGACAGATCTGCTCCGGGTTCAGGGCTTCCGCTCGACCTGCATGCCCGTCACCGGGAAGTAGTGCATTTCTTTGACGATACCCTGCTGCACCTCGTCACTGAGGATGAAGTCGATGAAGGCTTTGACCAGAGGTGTCGGCTCGCCCCTGGTGTACATGTGCCCGTAGGACCAGAACGGGTACTTGCCGGCGGCGATATCCCGCTCCGTGGGCGCCGCCCCATCGATCTTGATGGTCTTCACGTTCTCGTCGCAGTAGGCGATGCCCAGGTAGCCGACGGCGCCGGGAGTCTCGCTGACGGTTTTGTGTATGGCACCGGACGAATCCTGTACGGCGTCACCCGCCGCTATTTCCTTGCCGTCCAGAACGTACTTTTCGAAGGTAGCCCGGGTGCCGGATCCCTTGGGACGGTTCACCACAAAGATCTTGTGGTCCCGGCCGCCGACGTCTTTCCAGTTCTTGATCTTGCCGGTGAAGATGTCCTGGATCTGCTGCTTGGTGAGGTTGTCCACGCCGACATCCGGGTGGGCCACCACGGCGAACGCCTGCACAACAACCTTGTGGTCCTTCAGTTGCGAGGCATCGATACCACTTTTCTCCTCCGCGAAAACGTCGGAGTTACCGATGTCCACGGCGCCCTGACTGACCTGGCTTAAACCCGTGCCGCTGCCGCCGCCCTGCACCGTAATCTGAACGTCAGGGTTCTTTTCCATGAACTTCTTTGCCGCTTCCTCGATAAGCGGCTGCATAGCCGTGGAACCGGCCGCGGTAATGGTTCCGGAAAGCTTTGCCTCTTGTTTCTCGTCCTGCGGCGCCTGTTCCCCGGCACCGCCGCAGCCGGTACCGGCGACCAAGGCCGTGCCAAGCAACGCCACCAGCAGCAAATTGAGCCACCATGCCTTTTTTAGCAAGCAGGATTCCCCCTTTGACCGTGTGGAATGACATTGATCGGGGTTCGTGTTGAGACTGGCTTACTTTCTCCCCCCTTTGCAGGTGAATTTCTAACCCGCCAATCAAACTATAACCGCCTCCTGTTAAGAGACGGTTACCCCGAGGTAAAATTCTCGTTAATTTGGTGTTAATTCGTTAAGGCTTCAGAAAGCCCGTATTAAATTCAGGTTAAGCAACCGGACGGCCCTGGCGACAACACCGGCGCGCCGGCCGACCACGCCTTCTACCTCTACGGGGGCCGGACAGGCAAAAAGTATCCACCCGGTTTGGTGGTAGCAGTCCTCGAAAACGGTCATGTCGGCGAGGCCGTACTCGTCCTCCAGGGTAAAAAAGACGACCGTGCGGCCGCTTCTGGTCGGGGGTCGGTGGGGGCGCAGGGGAAGGCCGGCCATCCGCACAAAGGTTCCCTCCGGCAGTCCCTTGAGGGCCGCGGTATCGGTGTAGCCCTGCGCCTTGAGGCGCGCCCGCAGGCGCGCCATAAAATGTTCGCGCGCGTCCATGCCCAGGACGGCGTACTCCATCTGCCGCTTAACGCCGGGGGAAAAGTCGGGCCAGGCATCTTCCGCCGCCGCGAACAGCCCTGTTTCCGGCGCACCGCACTGCAACCGGGCCAGCAGCGCCCGCCGGTTGGGGTGCAACGCATCGAAGGCGCCGCACAGAATAAGGTTGGCCAGGGTGTCGCGTTCGCATTTAACCCGGGCGGTAAAGTCGGCGAAGGAGGTAAACGGCCCTCCTGCGCGCGCCTTGAGAATAGCCCTCAAAGTATGGCGGCGCATGCCCCTGACCTGGCTGAGCGGGATGCGGATGGCGTTTCCCTCGACGGTGAAAGCGTCGCCGCTTTTGTTGATGTCGGGTGGGAGGATGGCCACCCCGCGGCTTCTGGCCACAACCGCCAGGGTCTGCGGCGGGTAGTAGCCCAAGGGCTGGTTGTTGAGCAGCGCGGCAAAATAGGCCGCCGGGTAATGGCACGCCAGGTAGGCGGTTTTGTAGGCCGTGAGCCCGAAGGCCGCCGCGTGGGCCTCGCAGAAACCGTACCCGGCGTACCCCTCCACCCAGGCAAAGACCCGGCGAGCAACGTCTTCCTCCACGCCCCGCGCGACCGCCCGGTTTACAAACGCCTCCCCGATCTCTGCCAACTCCCGCGCGGTGCGGCTCTTCCCCAGCACCCGGCGCAGCCGGTCGGCTTCGCCGTAGCTGAAACCGGCCACCGCTGCGGCCAGGGCGATCACCTGTTCCTGGAACAAAAGCACCCCGTAGGTCTTCTTTAAAACCGGCTCCAGCGCGGGGTGCAGGTAGGTGACGGGTTCCCTGCCCTGGCGGCGGTCAAGGTAGGGCTCGACCATGTTCCCTTTGACCGGCCCCGGCCTGATCAGGGCCACGCTGGCGATGACATCCTCGATGCCGGACGCGCGCAGGCGGGACTGCAGCGCCCGCTGCGCCGGGCTCTCCAACTGGAAAACGCCCACCGTTTCCCCCCGCTGCAGCATGGCGTAAGTCGCCGCATCGTCGCAAGGGAGGCGGTCGCAGTCGAACGCCGGCGCCTCTTTTCTTATAATCTGCACGGCGTCCTCGACGGCGCTCAGCGCCCGCAGGGACAGCAGGTCGAACTTGAAGAGGCCCAGGTCCTCAACATCATCCTTGTCAAACGGGGCGATCACCACCCCCTTGGCCGCCCGTACCAGGGGTGTCACCTGTGTGAGGGGCACCCCGGCCAGTACCAGTCCGCCGAGGTGTGTCCCCAGGTGCCGGGGAAAACCGGCCACCGCGGCGCAAAAGCGATAAAGCTCCCGGTAGCGGGGATTTCGGAAGGCGTCCGCGCGCAGTTCGGGGAAATGCTCCAGGGCCGCTTCAACGGCGTCGGCCCGTACGTACGGCATCCGCCGCACAAGCGGGTCCAGTTCCGTCATTTTAAAACCCATGGCCTTGCCCAGGTCGCGCAGGGCAGAGCGCGCCTGAAACGTCTGGTAGGTAGCGACGCCGGCCACGTGCTCCGCGCCGTACCGCGCGTAAACATAATTTGCCACCTCGTCGCGCCGGCGTGCGTCAAAGTCGATGTCGATGTCGGGCCTGGTGGGGCGAGCCGGGTTCAAAAAGCGTTCGAAGAGCAGGTTGCGCGCGACCGGGTCCACCTCCGTGATCCCCAGACAGTAGGCCACAGTGGAATCGGCCGCCGAGCCGCGCCCGGCGCAGCGGATGCCCCTGGCGCGCGCGTAGCGCACCGCATCCCAGGCAATAAGGAAGTAATCCGCAAAACCCAGCCCCGTGATCACGTCGAGTTCGTAGGCCAGCCGCTCCCGCACCGCCCGGGTAAGGCGGCCGTACCTTTCCCGCGCCCCGGCCTCCACCAGGCGCCGCAAAAGCCCCGCGGATGTCTCGCCCGCCGGAACCGGAAAACGGGGCGAGACCTGTGCCCCCTGCGGCAGGGCCGGGCGGCAGGCTTCCGCGAGGCGAACGGCGTTCTCACAGGCCTCCGGACAGTCCTTGAAAAGGGCGCGCATGGCGGCGGGTGTTTTGAGGTAGTTTTCGGCATTGAGACGCCGCTCGGGGTGGGCGTCTTCCAGGGTGATACCGAGCCGGATGCAGGTCAGGAGATCGTGGACGGGAAAGTCTTCCTTATCCACGTAATGGACGTTATTCGTGGCCACCACGGGAAGCTCAAGGCGCGCGGCGAGTTCCCGCAGGGCGCGGTTGAGCATGGGATTGCCGGGCAGGAAATCGCGGATGAGTTCGACGTGGAAG
>DMDP01000242.1 GCA_003445475.1 Peptococcaceae bacterium
CGATCTAGTTGATGAAGGAAGATGCGGCCTGAGCGTTCCTGGTGGAAAACCTGGCTGGTTCCCGTCCTGCTCATCGGGGCGGGCCTCGGCACCACCGTATATTTCGTGCAGCATCCCGGGGGGCCAATGGCCGCCCGGGTGCTCACGTATGAGCACGTCGGCACCCTCGCCGTGCAGCACGTGAGCATGGTGGTTGTCTCCTCGCTGGCGGCGGTGGCCACCGCCGTCCCCCTGGGCATCCTGGTCAGCCGGCGGCGGCTGCGCGTGGTCGGCACCGTCGTCGAAAACGTGGTCAACGTGGCGCAGACGGTGCCCAGCATCGCGGTGATCGCCCTCTTTTTCACCGTTTTAGGGTTGGGGTTCAACACCGCGGTTTTCGCGCTCTGGCTTTATTCGCTGCTGCCGATATTGCGGAACACCTACGCCGGGATCATAAGCGTGCCGCCCGGCGTACTGGAGGCGGCGACCGGGATGGGCATGCCTCCCGTGCGCATCCTTACGCGCATCGAGTTGCCGCTGGCGTTCCCGATTATTATGGCCGGCGTCAGGACGGCGGTGGTGGTCAACGTGGGCACGGCCACCCTGGCCACGTTCATCGGGGCCGGGGGGTTCGGGCACCTGATCGTGACCGGGATAACGGTCCAGCGGCTGCCGCTGCTGCTCTGCGGGTGCATCCTGAGCGCCCTGCTGGCCGTTCTTTGCGACCATTTGCTGGGGCTGGTGGAGGAGAGGGTAAGGGGTGCTTCCTAGCGCAGACCGGCAGTTACCCTTCCTGCAGTAAATACACAAGGAGGTAATAGCATGACCGGATTTCGCATCCGGCACCTGCTGGCGGTGGTTCTCGGCCTGGTACTGGCCGCCGGGGCCATTGCGGGTTGCGGCGGCGGCCAGGAACAGGCTACAACCGCGGGAGCAATCGAAAAGTGGACTTTTGCCACGGACCACGAGTTTTCGGTGCGGCCCGACGGGTTGCCGGAGTTGCAAAAGGTCTACGGGTTTGAGTTCGAAGACATCGAGATTATGGACCTGGGGGTCACGTACGGCGCCCTGAAAGACGGTAAGGTGGCCGCGGCGATGGGGTTCGCCACCGATGGGCGCATCGCGGCCTTCGACCTGGTCAACCTCGAGGACGACAAGCACTTCTTCCCGGTCTACAACCCCGCGCCGGTAGTCCGCAAGGAGGTCCTGGACAAGCATCCCGAGCTGAAAGACATCCTGGGCAAAATCAGCCCCTTGCTGGACACCCAGACCATGATCAACCTGAATGCCGAAGTGGACGTCAACGGGAAGGATCCCAAGGAAGTGGCGCGGCAGTGGCTGCTGGATAAGGGGCTTATCGGCGAGAAGGCCCCGGCACCCACAAAGGGTAAAATCGTCGTCGGCTCGAAAGAATTTACCGAACAGCTCATCCTGGGGGCCATGACCGTCCAGATACTGGCCGACGCCGGTTACGAGGCCGTGGACAACACGGGCCTGGCCGGGACGGACGTGGTGCGCAGAGCCCTGACAACGGGCGAAATCGATGTCTACTGGGAATACACCGGTACGGCGTGGCTTGTGCACCTGGGCCACGAGGAGCCGCTTACGGATTCCGAGGAATGCTACACGAAGGTTAAGGAAGAAGACCTGGCCAAGAACAACCTGGTGTGGCTGGACTACGCACCTTTTGACAACACGTACACCATAATGATGCGCAAGGCCGACGCCGATGCCCTGGGCATCAAGACCATCAGCGATCTGGCACGGGTGATCAACGAGAAGAAGAAGTAGCCGGCACGGCACAGGCAGGAAGGGTAGCTGCCGCTAATATTTGTACCTCACCGTGTACAACGCGGCTGGTAGCTCTCAGGCCGGTGGGTGGCCGCAGGCCCGGCAGCCTTAAGCTACTCCCAAACTGTCATCCTCGAACTGCTTGTACACGGCATCCATTTGTCTTTTTCGCCAGGCCTTAACGAGTGCCTGGAAAGTTGTCCGGTCCATAATCGGACTCCCTGAATTCCGGAGTGCCGGCCTGCACCGTTACCCCCATCATACCGGTGCGGCCGGGAGGCGTCAATGTCCGGCATCCGGCCCGCTCTTCCCTACCGGGCGCAGTCCCACTTATCCCTCAAAGCCTCGCGCATTGCCTTCTCGGCGGCACACGCGGCGCATACATTGAAGTGAAGTGATTTGTACGACGGTGGACATCGCGAGGTGTTTTCCGTGAAATACAGGATTTTGACGTTCGACGGCGGCGGGATCCGTGGATCCCTGACCGCAACGCTGCTGAAAAGGTTGAACGATCTCTATCCGTCGCTCATCGGCAGCGCCGACCTTTTCGCCGGTACCTCCGTCGGGTCGTTCTTCGCTCTCGGGCTGGCCTACGGCCTGTCCGCCGACGACATGGTCCGCTTCAATTCAGAGCAAAACTGGCGCTTCATTTTCACGCCGGAGCGCCCCGGCCTTTTCCGGCCGAAGTACGGCATCGACCATCTCGTCCGGACGCTGGCCGCCATTTTTCCACAGGATCTCCGCCTTGCGGACCTCGGCCGCCACGTGCTGGTTACCGCCTTCCAGGTTACCGGCGCCGCCGGAGAATACTGGCACCCGGTTCTTTTCCACAACTTCCCCGGTTCCGCCACGCGGGACGCGCTTGTGCTTGACGCCGCCCTTGCCAGCGGCGCGGCCCCGGTCTATTTCCCCTCGCACAAGCATTACGTCGATGGCGCCGTGGTGGCGAACAATCCGAGCACGGCGGCCATTTCCCTGGCGGTTGACCGGGGGCGTGAGCTCGGCGACATTTGCCTGCTCTCTATCGGTACGGGCCTGAACCCGGACAGAATCGAAGCCGACACGACGCGCTGGGGCGCCTCGCAGTGGATCCTAACCCCTTCTCCCCCCTTCCCCTTGATCAGCGCCATGCTTGACGGCGGCTCCGAACTGGACGTCATCGTGAGTTCCCGGCTTCTCGGCAAAAGGTTTTTCCGTCTCAACCCCCTACTGCCGCGAACGGTCATGATCGACGATTACAAGGCCATCCCTGAACTCGTCGCCCTCGGGAAAACCTACGATTTGGGACCGGTTGCCGCCTGGATAGAAGAATACTGGCTATAATTGTAGGCCTGAACGAATCGTTATGCTTAAGGAATAGCCCCCCAAAAGCCGTCAGGTTAGATGTTAGTCTACGGTGTTCTTTTGGCTGTTGGTTATGGGTATTGCCGGCCGCGGCCTGTTAAAAACAGCAGCAGGTCTTTAAGACGGCCCCGGAAGTCCGGGCAGCAGGGGCGCAAACCGCGGTGGATAAGGTCGTCCTCCACCAGGTAGGTTCCCATTCCCGTCTCGGCGGCAACCATATCCTCTTCGACGTCATTGCCGACCATGAGACATTCCTCGGGTTCGGCGCCGAGCAGGGCAGCTATTTCCTCATAGTATTGCGGTTTGGGTTTACAAAAGTGCATTATCTCGTAAGAGGTTATCACCCGGAAGGGCGTGTCGGCGACGCCGGCCCAGCGCAGGCGCTCCTCGATTGCGGCGCGCGGGAAGATCGCGTTGGTGGCCACGGCAAGAGTCAAACCGTTTTCCAGGGCGGCGCTTACCACCCTCCGGGCCAGGGGTGTGGGACGCGTAAGGCGAGACAGAGACGGAAACTCGTCACGGTAGAAGCGCTCAAAAATGGGTAAAATTGCGTCCGGCGGGAGACCCGTGCGGGTGAAGAACTGTTCCATAAACACTTCCTCGTTAGTTCGCCGTGGATCGGTGTTGTCGATCATCGCACGGGTGGCGCCCAGGAGGTGCCTCACAAACTCGTTTGGGGGAAGGTAGTCGGCCAGCCGGGCCGAAAGGGCGTCCAGGTAGCCGTTCAGAAACAGGTTCTTATCCATCGGCAGCAAGGTGCCGTCGAGGTCGAAAAGAAGGAACCTGTAGCGCACGGCGGCACTCCTTTCGTGGCCGGATTCGCGTTTTCCATTATATCATGGAGACTTCTTCCCGTACTCTTTTGAAATGGCAGCGAGTGCCGGCAGGTGGCAGGATAACGCGCCGGTGGGCGAGAATACTCCGGCTAATTCCAAGAAAGCCCCACAGAGGTAGGAAGCATTCGGCAGGTGGTAGCCGTGAAAGCAATGGTGTTGCGAGAGCCTGCTCCCATTGAGGACAGCCCTCTGGTTGCATCTGAGGTGCCGGAACCCGATCCGGGGCCGGGCGAGATACGGATCAAGGTGAGGGCCTGCGGCATATGCCATACCGATTTGCATATCATTGAGGGAGACCTGCCTCCGGCCAGGTCGCCGGTTATTCCGGGAC
>DMDP01000140.1 GCA_003445475.1 Peptococcaceae bacterium
CTTTCCTGTATTTTGCAAGGCGGTTTGAGCCCCAGGTGCTGGTATGCCAGGGGCGTGGCCACCCTGCCGCGCGGGGTACGCGCAAGCATGCCGATTTGCAACAGGTACGGTTCGCACACGTCTTCTATGGTTACTACTTCCTCGCTTGTCGCGGCGGCCAGTGTTTCCACCCCGACCGGCCCCCCGCCAAATTTCTCGATCAAAACCGCTAGCAGATGCCTGTCGGTTCCGTCCAACCCGAAGGCGTCTACACCCAGGAATTCCAGCGCCTTGCGCGCAACCTCGCCGTCAATTGCACCCCCGGCACGTACCTGCGCGTAATCCCGAACGCGCTTGAGCAGCCGGTTGGCCACCCGTGGCGTTCCGCGGGAACGACGGGCGATTTCCATGGCACCGTCGTCCGTGGTAGCCACCCCAAGAATTTCCGCAGCGCGCTTGACCACCGCCGCAAGCTCCACGGTACTGTAAAAGTCAAGCCGCATAACGACACCAAACCGGTCACGCAGCGGAGAAGCCAGCAACCCCGCCCGCGTTGTTGCGCCGATCAGCGTGAACCGGGACAAACTGAGGCGCAGCGAACGCGCGCCGGGACCCTTGCCCAGGACAATATCAAGGGCGAAGTCCTCCATTGCCGGGTAAAGAATCTCCTCGACCGGCCGGCTGAGCCGGTGAACCTCGTCAATAAACAAAACGTCGCCGGGCGCCAGGTTGGTTAAGATGGCCGCCAGATCGCCCGGGCGTTCAATGGCAGGCCCCGAACTGACCCTGATGCTGACTCCCATTTCGCGGGCAATAATGTGCGCCAGCGTGGTTTTGCCAAGGCCGGGCGGTCCATAAAGAAGCACGTGGTCCAGCGGCTCGCCACGGCTCCGGGCGGCCTCTATAAACAAACCGAGCGTCTCTTTAATTTTTTCCTGGCCGATGAACTCTTTCAGGGTACGCGGCCGCAAGGTTTGTTCCTCGTTGTCTTCCGGGCGCAAGGCGGCCGCGACAATTCTGTCTTCCTCTTTCATTATTGTGCCTCCGCTTTACTATGCCCGGCGCGTAGGTTGTCCAGCCACCGCAAGGCGGCCTTAATTCGCTCGCCGGTATCCGCCGTTTCGGGCGCCTTGCTGAGCGCCAACAAGGCCTCTTCGCGGTTATAACCAAGAGCCAATAGGGCGTCAAGAATCTCGTCGCGCCCCACATCTTCCGGTACCGCCGCCTCCTTAACTGCGGTATCTTTGAGTTCCAGCACCAACCGCGACGCCAGTTTCTTGCCGATACCCGGCACCCTGGTTAACCGTGCAATATCCTCACGGCGGATAGCGTCCCACAACCCTCCAACGCCCAGACCGCCCACCAGCGCCAAAGCACTGCGCGGGCCAATGCCGCCAACGCCAAGCAGGCGAAAAAAGGCGGCTCGCTCTGTCTCGTCGCGAAACCCGTATAGTTCTATGCCGCTTTCCCGTAGAAAGAGATGGGTATGCAGGATGACCTCCTCGCCCAACCCCGGCAGGCTCGCCAAGGTAGAGGGCGCCACCGCGATGGTGAAACCTATCCCTCCTACCTCGACCGTGACCGTTTCCGCCGTGGCGTCGACCAGCTTACCTCGAATAAATGAAATCACAAATACCCCTCCGGGCGGATACCGGCGTGGCAGTGGCAAATGGCCACCGCCAACGCATCAGCCACGTCGTCGGGTTGCGGTATAGAGGCTAAACCCAAAATCGCCCGCACCATGAACTGAACCTGGCCCTTCTCCGCCCTGCCGGAACCGGTAACGGCCTTTTTAACCTGCACCGGAGAATACTCGAAAACCCGGGCGTTATTCTGAACAGCGGCGAGCAGGGCCACTCCCCGTGCTTGTCCCACCGCCATGGCGGTACGGGCGTTCCTGCTAAAAAAAATTTCCTCCACAGCTACCTGTTGCGGCTGATATTGCGCAAGAATGAAAGAAAGCTCATCATACAAGAACTTCAACCGGGAGGCATGATCCATTTCGCAAGGCGTGGCAATAAAATTATAGGCTATAGCCCGGAGGCTTCGCCCGCATTCCACAAGCCCGTAGCCGGTCAAAGCCACCCCCGGATCCAGCCCGAGTACAAGCACAACCTCGCCTCCTAGCATTGGTAATTCTACAAGACGGTTGTTAATCCTGCAATTCGTCCAGGTTTTCCAGTACCGCCAGCATGGTGGCTTCGTCCGGAAATTCAAGGTCACGCCGGAGCATTGCCCGGATCTCAGGCGGTTGTTTGTCGAATTCGGCTGCGAGACGTAATTTCTCCTGTTGGGCGGGACTTAAAGCCGAGATGTGTATTTTTTCTACGCGCAGGAGCTTTCCCGATACGCCAAGAGGTCCTGCATACACGGCCAGGTGATCCCGGCAAAGGCCAAGGTGTCGGACGGCGCGATGCCGCGGGCACAGGTCTTGCACGTGGCGGATGATACGAAGTTCGCCGGGAAGTCCGGAAACCACTACCCACCCTTGGCTGGCAGGGTATTTTTGGGCCAGCGCCGCCGTTCCAAGTCCGAGCAGCGCCGATGGTGCAGGGCCGTAATAAACGGTGCGGCAGTCGCCGCAAAGGAAAACTTCCTGCCGGATGACAACGGTTTCAGGGGTTACTATCTCTCGGCCGTGCGGCAACCAGTTCCTCGCGTAGAGAATGCAGACTACGGCAATAGTGCCGCATAGCAAAAGCAAAACCGGTAGGCCTGGACGCACCTTCGGCATAAAGATTCTCTCCCGTGCCAAAAACATACCTGATATAAGTTATTGCCAGGGCTTACCGGTTAAATGCAGGATTGTTAAATTTCGGCGCCGGGGCCTCGTAATTGGTATAGACCTCGTCTACGTCGTCCAGATCTTCTAAAGCCTCAAGCAACCGTTCCAGTCGGTCGTTTTCTTCGTCGGAAATGGTCACGGTCGTTTGCGGCATCATCGTAACCTGGGCCTCGGCAACCGGGATCCCCTGCTCGATGAGCCTCGCTGCTACATTATGCAATTCCTCAGGCGCCGTGAGAATTTCGAAACTGTCTTCCGCCGTCTTAAGGTCATCGCCTCCTGCTTCCACAACAGCAAGCAGCATATCGTCTTCCGAAATATCAACCGCTTCGCGGTCGATAATAATGAGTCCGCGGGGTTCGAACATCCATGCGACGCAACCGGCCTCACCGAGGTTCCCACCGTACCTGGAAAAAACGTGCCTTATTTCGGCTGCCGTGCGCTTACGATTATCGGTGAGTGTCCTGACCAAAACGGCCACCCCGCCGGGCCCGTAACCTTCGTAATACAGCACCTCGTAATGGCTGCCGGCGATTTCTCCGGTCCCCTTTTGTATGGCGCGCATGATATTATCGTTTGGGATATTGGCCTCTCTGGCCCTCTGGATGGCGGCCTTAAGCCTTGGATTAGCCTCTGGATCCCCTCCGCCTTCACGGGCAGCTACAATAATCTCCCGCGCCAGACGCGTAAAAATCTTTCCCTTTTGCGCATCAACCTTCGCTTTCCGGCGTTTGATGTTGGCCCATTTTGAATGCCCGGCCACGCATCCCACCTCTCTGAAAGTCCTCCTGGCTAGTTATTAAAAGGGAGGAATCAACGGCATTTCTCGTTTGTGTTGGCTCTTCTCGATAAGGGATTTGATTATCCTCGCCTTGTCTTCGGGCACGTTCTTATTCAGAATATAATCGTCCAGTTCCTGATAGGTAACACCTAATTCCTCCTCGTCATCTTGGCCAAGCCACAGTCCCGCCGAAGGCGGTTTCTCAATTATCTCCTGTGGCACCCCCAAATACCGTGCAAGTTCTCTAACCTGCCATTTGACGAGATTCCCGATCGGCAGCAGGTCCGCTCCACCATCGCCATATTTTGTATAATAGCCCACCATAATTTCGCTTCTGTTTCCCGTACCTACAACCAGAGAATTTCTTTCGGCGGCATAATAGTACAATGTCGTCATACGAAGCCGGGGTTTAATATTGGCAATAGGGAGGCATGCTTCGTGCGGGTTATATTCTTTACCACATAACCTCCTGACAAACATGGCGAAGATTTCGTCCAGATCTACGGTTATGGTCGGGATCTGAAAAGCATCGGCCACGGCCTGCGCATGGACGGCATCCTGGGGATGCGAAAAACAAGGCATGATTACCCCTAAAGTATTATCCGGGCAGGCCCGCTTGCATAGCCCGGCGCAAACTGCCGAATCCACGCCCCCGCTCAAACCCAACACTAATCCCTTACACCCCGCAGCCGCTACGCGCTCACGCAACCAGCCTACCAGCCTGTCAGCCAGCTCCTGCATGAACGAGCCCATCCCCTTTATCCCGAGCTGGACTTTGACAGTTTAAAATCA
>DMDP01000006.1 GCA_003445475.1 Peptococcaceae bacterium
ACTTCGTTGCCGGTCATGAAGACCCGCTTTTCCCCGGTGAGTGGTTGTTCGGCCAAAGGTATCAACCTCCTATACCCGTTACCAGAAGGCGTGGGGCATGAATCTCTTGATGGGGCGCACGGGGTGGCCCGCCGCGTCCCGCGGGCCGATGGCCGCCGCCACCTCCGTCAGGGCCGTGGTGGCCACCATCGGCAACCCGAGGATCCTGGCCGCCGCGTCCACCAGCCTCGCCCCTTCCTGCACCACTTCCGCCGTCGTCTCCTCGGCCAGGTGGGTGTTGTTGATGAGCCCGTCCACCCGGCCCAGGGAACGGACGTGCTCGACGATGTCCTCCACCGAGGCGGTCATGGGCCGGCTGGCGTTGATCACGGCCAGCACGACCAGGTCGGGGTCCGCGGCCGCACCCTCTACCAGGTTCAACGTCCTGGCGCCCGCCACCCCGTAACCGACGTCAAAAATAACATCGCCCGGGCGACGCAAAGCCCACCGCGCCTGCGGCTTCAAGAGCGTACCCACTTCGCCCAGGCCCACGGTCTTCCTGGTTTCCCACGCGATTACGTCTACGCCCGCGTCACGGAGTTCGTCCTGGATGGGGCGGAGGGTATAACACGGCTCAACGATATCCAGATCGACCAGGGTGACCCGGTGTCCCCGCCGGGCGAGTTCCACGGCCCGGTTGACCGCACACTCGCTCTTGCCGCTGGCGTACTCGCCCACGTAGGCCTCAACAACGCGCTCGGAAATCGCGGTCACCCCGAAAAATTGTCGCAAAATTTGCCAAATATAATAATGCAAACGTGCGTGCCCGTCAATAGTCTGCCCCTCTGCGTACACGTATACTTCTCATACGACGAAGAGGCGCAGCAACACCAGGAGAACGACCCCCGGTACGTTCAGGATCCCGGCCGTCAGGACCGTGAAGATATTGACGGCGATATGCAGGCCCACCAGCCCCCCGACGAGGTTAACCGCCGCCAGGAGCACCGTTCCCAATACGGCCCAGGCAAAGAGGCGCAGAAGATACCTGAACGGCGTAAAGAAGAACGTGGCCAAAAGGTAGAGCCCCGCCAGCCCGCAGAGGCCCAGGATAACCAGCTTGTAATCCACCGGCCCACCTCCCGCCGCAGGGACGCGCGTCCCCACGGGTTGTCCTCAAATTATACGTATGTGGGCCGGAGTGCCTCCTAGAACCCCGGGGCCGCTCTCACACCTCCCGGCGCCCTTCGAGCGCACGCGTCAGGGTCTTGCCGTCGGCGTACTCCAGGTCGGCGCCCACCGGAATGCCGTAAGCCAGGCACGTCACCCTGACCCCCAGGGGCTTCAAGAGGCGGGCCAGGTACAGCGCCGTGGCCTCCCCTTCCAGGTCGGCGTTGGTGGCCAGGATGACCTCTTCGGCCCCGGCCCTGACCCGCGCCAGCAGGCGCTCGATGGTCAGCTTTTCCGGGCCGACTCCTTCCACCGGCGACAGCGCCCCGTGCAAAACGTGATATACCCCGCGGAAAACCCGGGCCTTTTCCATGGCCACCACGTCCCGCGGGTCCTCCACCACGCAGATCACGTTGCGGTTTCTCGTTTCGTCGCGGCAAATGGCGCAGAGGTCACCCTCGGCCAGGTTGGCGCAGACGGAGCAGTAAGTGGCCTTTTGCCGCGCATCGGTAAGCGCCTGCGCCAGGCCGAGCGCCACCTCCTCCGGGGCGGTGACCAGGTAAAGGGCCAGGCGCTGGGCCGTCTTGGGGCCGATCCCGGGCAGGCGGGACAGCGCTTCGATCAGGCGCGTGACGCTCGCCGGATAATACATGGTCCTAAAGCCCCAGCCCCGGGATCCCCAGGCCGCCCGTCAGCCTGCCCATTTCCTGGGCCACCATGTCCCGCGACTTCCGGAGCGCCTCGTTCACGGCGGTCAGCACCAGGTCCTGGAGCATCTCGACGTCGTCGGGATCGACGGCCTCAGGCTGAATCTCGATGCTCACCAGTTCCTGCTTGCCGTTGGCCACGGCCCGCACCACGCCGCCGCCGGCAGTGGCCTCCGTGGTGCGCTCGCCCAGCTCCTCCTGCAGCCGCACCATCTCGGCCTGCAACTTTTGCATTTGCTTGAGCATCTTGTTAAAACCCATTTACGTTCCACCACGCCCCTATACACCTATATAGTGGTTACCTGCCAGCGGCCCCCGAAGGATCGGGCCAGGGTCTCCTCCAGGGCCGTGCGGTTTTCCCGGCGCATCAGGTTCTGCGCCGAAAACTCGTCCTCGAACCGCAAAAAAAGGCGCCTGCCCTCGACCCTCACCGGTTGGGCCCGCGCCAGCGCGCCCGCCGCCGAAGGCCGTTCGCGCCTGTAGGCCGCCAGCACCTCGTCCCACGCCCTGGAGATGCCGTCCAGGGTGACGTCTTCCTGCGCCGGTGCGGTCCCGCGCTGCTCCTTCTGCCGGTAAGTGAACCGCACCGCCGCCAGTTCCAGCGGCAGCGAGGCGCGGTAGGCGTGCCGCACCTCTTGCTCCGCCGCGGCAAACGCGGTGAGCAGTTCGAGCAATGCCGGCACGTCCGGGACCCATCCCGGGGCCTTCCCCTCCACCCGCCACAGGAGCAGGGAGCGCAGGAAGTCGGCGAACTCCCGGGCGAAGAGCCGGATATCCTTGCCCGCAGCCTCCACTTCCTGCAGCAGGCGCAGCGCCGCTGCCGCGTCCCCGGCCACCAGGTGCAATACCAGTTTCGCCAGCACCTCCTGGTTTACCGTGCCCAGGACGCTGTGGGTGGTCTCCAGCGTCACGCGCCCGTCGCCCAGTGTGGCCACCTGGTCCAGGACGCTCAGGGCGTCCCGCAGGCTCCCCTCGCTCACGCGGGCGATCAACTCCGGCACGCCGGCCTCCACCTCCAGCCCCGTCGCGGCCGCCACCTCCACCAGCCGCCGGGCGATCTCCGACCGGCCCAGCCGGCGGAAGTCAAACCGCTGGCAGCGGGAGACAATGGTCAGCGGCACCTTCTGGACCTCGGTGGTGGCCAGGATAAAAATCACGTGGGGCGGGGGTTCCTCCAGGGTCTTTAAAAGCGCGTTAAACGCGTCGTGGCTTAGCATGTGCACTTCGTCGATGATATACACTTTATACCGCGCCGCGGCGGGGCGTAACTTGACCCGCTCGCGCAGTTCCCGCGCCTCGTCGATGCCCCGGTTGGAGGCGGCGTCGATTTCCAGAACGTCCACCGCCACCCCGTCGTTGACGGCCCGGCATAGCGCGCAGGCGTTGCAGGGCTCGGCGCCCTGCCGTGCGAGGCAGTTGCAGGCCTTCGCCAGGACTTTGGCCGTGCTGGTCTTGCCGGTGCCGCGGGGGCCGCAGAAAAGGTAGGCGTGTGCGAGCCGCCCGGCCAGGATGGCGTTCTGCAGGGTGCGCGTGATGTGCTCCTGGCCCACGATCTCCCCGAAGACCTTCGGCCGCCAGGCCCGGTAAAGCATCTGGTAAGACACGCCGCCCCTCACCCCGCTTTCAGCTTAGCACACCGTTTATAAAGGGTCAACGTTCCTTGACAACATCGTGCCCCCGTAGTATTTTAGGTGGCAATCAACCGCTCAAGAATCTAGATTCACAAATCTCAAGGATCAAATGAGGGGGCTCCTGTCTTGCCAAGCTGCATCTTCTGCACGCTGCCGCCGGAAGCCGTTATCTTGCAAAACGACCTGGCCGTGGCCATCTACGACAAGTACCCGGTCAACCCCGGGCACGTGCTGGTAATACCCAGGCGGCACTTCCCGACCTTCTTCGAGGCCACGGACGAGGAAATCCTGGCCGTCTACCGGCTGATCAAGGAAGTGCGTGCACTCCTGGATGAGCAATACAAGCCCGACGGGTACAACATCGGCGTAAACAACGGCGCGTGCGCCGGGCAGACCGTCTGGCACATGCACGTGCACGTCATCCCCCGCTTCACGGGTGACGTGGACCACCCGCGCGGCGGGGTGCGCCGCGTCAAGCCCAACCTGGCCGCCTCTCCCGCGGAGCGGCCCTAGTGCACCCGGGAAAACCGGCAAGAAAGTACAGAGCCCGGCATCACACCGGGCGCAACAATAGGTGTAACAAGAGGACCTCCACTGTCATTTGCCTGGTTGGTTAACCGGCGACCGCGGGTACGGCCGGGGACCGTGGCCACTCCGAAAACCTGAGGCCCCTCCGGCCGGAGGGGCCCTTCCTAACTGCTAGAAGGTCGGCACCACCGCGCCGGCGTACTTCTCGTTGATGAACTCCTTCACCTCGGGCGACTGCAGCACCTCGGTCAGTTTCTGGATCTCGGGTCGGTTCTCGTCCCCCTTGCGCACGGCAACCACGTTCCCGTAGACGTCGGCGGCCTCGGAGGCGGCATCTTCCGCCACCAGGGCGTCGGTGGCCTTGAAACCGGCCTGCACCGCGTAGTTGCCGTTGATCACGGCGCCGTCAACGTCGTCCAGCACCTGGGGCAGCATGGCCGCCTCCAGTTCCTTCACGTTCACCTTTTTCTCCACGATGTCGGCCACCGTGGCCTTAATGCCCACGCCCTCCTTGAGCTTCAGGAGGCCCGCCTTTTCGAGCACTACCAGCGCCCGGCCGCCGTTGGTCGGGTCGTTGGGGATGGCGATGGTCGCCCCCTCCTTGAACTCGTCAACGCTCTTGACCTTCTTGGAGTAAAGCCCCATCGGCTCAAAGTGGATCTTGGCCGTCCAGGTCAGGTCGAGGTTGTGCTCCTTGCAGAAGTCCTCGAGATACGGCACGTGCTGGAAGTAGTTGGCGTCGATCTCGCCGTCGGCTAGCGCGATGTTCGGGGTTCTGTAGTCGGTAAACTCCTTTACCTCGAGTTCAATGCCTTCTTTGGCCAGCATGGGCTTCACGAAGTTGAGGATGTCGCCGTGCGGCACCGGCGTGGCGCCCACCACCAGTTTTTTCGCCTCCTCCTGCTGTCCCTGTCCGCAGCCCGCCGCGAGGGCCAGGACCACCAGCAGGCCCAACAATAGCACAAGCAACTTTTTCACGCTGTTTTCCCTCCCTTAACGCCTGTTTACCTTCCTCGCCAACCAGTCACCCAACGACTGCAATACCTGCACCATGACGATGAGGATGATCACCGTCACAACCATTACATCGGGCATGTAACGCTGAAACCCGTAACGTACCGCCAGGTCCCCCAGACCACCCCCTCCCACGACGCCGGCCATCGCGGTGTAGCCGAGCACGTTGATGGTGGTAATCGTCGTGCCCAGAACCAGTCCCGGCAGGGCCTCCGGCAACAGTACCTTGTACACCACCTGCCAGGCGGAGGCTCCCACGGACAGCGCGGCCTCGATCACGCCCCAGTCGACCTCTTTCAGGGAGGTCTCCACCATGCGGGCCACGAAGGGGGCCGCGGCCACCACGAGCGGCGGGATGGCGCCGGTAGTTCCGATAAAGGTGCCGACTACCAGGCGGGTGAACGGGATGATGGCCACCATCAGGATGATAAAAGGAAACGACCGGCCGATGTTCACGAACCAGCCGAGGACGGTGTTCACCAGCCGGCTTTCCAGGATGTGGCCCCGGTCGGTGAGCACCAGGATCACGCCCATCGGCAGGCCGATGACGGTGGCAAAGAGAACCGAGACGAGCGTCATGTAGACGGTTTCCCAGGTAGCCTTACATATCTGCGGCCAGAGCGGCCCGAGGTTTTCAAACATCTTCGATCACCTCGATGCTGAGGCCGGTCGCCGCCAGGCGTGCCAGTGCCCGGCGCCGCTCCGGGGGATCCCCGATCAGTTCCACGATAAGCACCCCGAAGGGAGTGTCCTGCAGGCAGTCGATATTCCCGGCCAGGATGTTTATCGCGACGCCGCATTCCCGAACGACGGAAGAGATCGCGGGCCGGGTGGCCGCCTCCCCTAAAAACTTAAGCCGCAGCAGCTGCGTCCTCTCCCCGTCCTCGCGGGTGGCCAGCCGGCGCTGCACGGCTTCCGGCACTTCGACGTTCATCACGGTGGAGACAAAGTTGCGTGTGGTCGCCGCCCTGGGGTGCATGAAGACCTCGACCACCGGCCCCTGCTCGATAATGCGGCCGTCCTCGATCACGGCCACCATGTCGCAGATCTCGGTAATAACCCGCATCTCGTGGGTGATGAGCAGAATGGTCAGGCCCAGCGACCTGTTGATATCCTTAAGGAGAGTAAGGATGGACCTGGTCGTGTGCGGGTCGAGGGCGGAGGTGGGCTCGTCGCACAACAGCACCTTGGGATCGTTGGCCAGGGCGCGGGCGATACCCACCCGCTGCTGCTGACCCCCGCTGAGCTGCGCCGGGTACGCGTGCGCCTTGTCGGCGAGGCCCACCACTTCCAGCAGTTGTGTGACTTTCGCTTTAATCTTCTCTTTGGGTACACCGGCGATCTCCAGGGGAAAGGCCACGTTCCCGAAGGCCGTCCGGGAGGATAGGAGATTGAAGTGCTGGAAGATCATGCCGATTTTCCGGCGCGCAGCCCGCAACTGGGGCCCCCGCAGGGCGGTGATTTCCTGACCGTCGACGAAGATCTTGCCCGCGGTCGGCTTCTCGAGCATATTGATGCAGCGCACCAGGCTCGACTTGCCCGCCCCGCTGAGGCCGATAACCCCGAAGGTCTGGCCCTTTTCCACGTGCAGCGTCAGGTTGTCGATGGCGCGTATCTTGCCCCCGGGGGTGTTGTAGATCTTGGTGAGGTTCTCGATCGTGATCATAAGTGTAGTACTTCGTCGGGTGTTTGCGAAATCCTTTCCACAATTCCCCCGGGCGAACGGCGCTAAGCCACGGTGATCACCCTGTGCGGCCCGGCCAGGTACGCGTTGATCTCGTACATGTTGGAGACCCGCCCGACCGCCAGCTTTTCCCGGAGCCCGAAGTAGTCGAGGCAGGTGCCGCAGGAAAGGACGTCGGTCCCGGCCGCCGCCAGCCGGCGCAGGGCGTCGAGAACGGGCGAACCCTCGGTGCTCAGGTACACCCCCGTGTTCATGAAAATGACCGCCGCAGGGACCGGCTCACCGTTGACGAGGGTGGTAAACAGGCTTTTCATCAGCGTTTCACCCAGGTCGGGCGACCCCTGGCCGATGACGTTGCCGGTGAAGAAGTAAACCGGTCGGGCCTCCTGCCCGGAACCCCCGCCGGCGACCGCGCAGCCGCGCGCCTCCGGCGCGTCCGGCGCGGCTTCGCCCCTGGTCAGCGTCAGGTAATAGTCGCCGCCGCGCGCCTCGACCTCCACGGCCCACCCGGCGCGCTCCGCGAACCGCCGCACGTTCTCCCGGGCCGCTTCGTTGTCGACGATGACCACGACCGTTCCACGTGGAACCTTTTCCAGTGCCTTCTTTGTTTCCAGCACGGGCTGGGGACAGGCCAGCCCCCGGCAGTCAAGCTGGTGCAGTGCCAAGGCTCTTACCTCCCGCGTCTATCGGTCGATCAGGTATAGTCAAAAACGGTATTCACAGCTACTTATCATAATCCTTTATCAGGACTATAAATAATCGTTATAGTAACTGCCCGGCCCCGCCTGCCCGGCCTCTAAGTGAGTACGGTCAGTTTCTTGGCCCGCGCCACGAGCATCGCGCGCACCAGGTCGGTGACCTCGATCACGCGCGGGTCCGTGAGCCGGTACATAACCCGCAGGCCGTCCTTCCGGCACGCGACAAGCCCCGCCTTCCTGAGGATCCCCAGGTGCTGCGACACGTTCGACTGCTCCAGGCCGAGCGCGGCTATAAGCTCGCACACGCACCTCTCGCCCCCGCGCAAAAGCTCGATAATCTTTAGCCTGGTCGGGTGTCCCAGGCTTTTTAACACCTCGGCCTGCAGGGCCGTTATATCCGCCACCGGTTCACCCCCCGGGCAGAAGGCGATATTGTCATATTATAATATAGCACCGGGAATCTATCCAGAACCGGAAGGCCGGATGCCGCCGGCCGCCAACAACACAAGAGGCAGGTGCTTGCCCCTGCCTCTTCGACATTCGCGGTATGCTATTACGGCCGTGCACCTGCCGTTGAACAATGGCTTCCGGGCGTTACCTGCCGCAGGTGGCTCGGGCCAGGCACCCTCGCGGCACCCGAAGGGTTTCCCTTAGTGCTGCTTCCGCCAGGACCTGACACGGTTCGGGAATCTTCGTCGCGCGAGACCCGACCTTCTTCGCTCCTTGCGGCGGCCGGACCCCACAAGCCAAGCCCGCGGGCAGGACTTCAACCCCGCTATAGCGGATTGCGGGTTACAGGGCACCGCTACCTCCCCGTCTAGCACGGCCAAATCTATTATACGCCCATCGCCTATCGACCGCAAGGTGAAACCCCGGCGATAAGGAGCGAGTCGAGTGGTATTAGATTGATATGGCGGAGAGAGTGGGATTCGAACCCAC
>DMDP01000008.1 GCA_003445475.1 Peptococcaceae bacterium
CCAGCAGGTTCTTGACAGCGTCCGCTTCGGGGGAACCGGGCGCGACATCAGCCGGAAGCACCGTGCCCTCCGGAGCCGGGGTGAGTTCCGCCGCGGCGTTCAACAGGACCGCAAAATCACCACGAGTCAGGACACCGTCAGCCGTCAGTCCGGCCCGCAAAAGGCCAAAGAGGCTATCCTCCGTCACCTCGGCCGCCTGGGCCAGGCCGCAAAAGGCCAGGGTTAACGATAGGGCTACTGTTAGAATTATCAAGCGCTTATGCAAGTTAACACCTCCTTAGGACCTGCTTCAGGGGTCTCGCCGTAAAAGGGCCGTGATCTGCCTATAACAGATAACCCCGCCGATAGAGTGTATATGACACCCATCATCCTAAAGATAGTCAAAAGGATCGCGGCGGACCAAGCTACGGTGACGGCCACATCGAGCCCTGCGGCGCGGATCCGTTTTTCAAGGTAGGTCTTCAAGGGTTCGAGGATCACCCGCTCCTGGGGGCCGCCGGCCCGGACGGACTTAAACAAAAACACGGGGTCTTTCCCGGGTTAACCGATCAGCTAGCATCCCTGCGCTCCAAATACTTTTCCAATTTGCGCTTGACGCGTTGCAGGGCGTTGTCGATGGACTTTACGTGGCGGTGGAGTTCGTCGGCAATCTCCTGGTAGGATTTCCCTTCGAGGTAGGCCGTAAGGACCTTCCATTCCAGCGAACTCAAGAGTTCGCAGATCTTATCCCCGATGTTGTCACACTCCTCCCGGCTGATGACCACTTCCTCGGGGTCGGTTATTCTGGTGCCGGAGATAACGTCGAGGAGCGTGCGGTCGGAATCGTCGTCGTAGAGGGGCTTGTTAAGGGAAACATAAGAATTGAGCGGAATGTGCTTTTGCCGCGTGGCCGTTTTGATGGCCGTTATAATCTGCCGGGTGATGCAGAGCTCGGCAAAGGCCCGGAAGGAGGAAAGCTTGTCCAGGCGAAAGTCGCGGATGGCCTTGTAAAGCCCGATCATGCCCTCCTGGATGATGTCTTCCCGGTCTGCCCCGACAAGGAAATAAGACCTGGCCTTGGCCCGCACAAAGTGTTTATACTTGTTGATGAGGTACTCTAAAGCCTGGTCGTCGCCTTCCCGCGCAAATCCGACGATATCTTCGTCATCCATCCCCTGGAAACTGCGCGCCGCGGTGTACTGCGGATTGAGGCTCAACCTGTCTCCCCTCCGGTTATGTCTGGGGTTGGGGGTGCGGGGCAATGTACATTTGTATTATATCGGCGCCCAGGACAGGCGTCAAGGCAAAATTAGTCCGATTATTCACATACTTTTCCCACGGCGCCAGGCATCGAGTTCTTCCTTTATATCCTGCGCCAGGCGCTCTTCCAGATAGCGTTCCGCCTGCTTTTCGCAGGACCGGGGCGCGTTGAGCGACAGAGACTTCACCCGTTGCCAGAATTCGGCCGGAGGCATGCGGTAGGCCCCCTGGCCGAGAACCACCCGCTGCTCGGCGTAGTCGGCGGTAACGACGTAAACCAGCCCTTCCTTGGCCAGTTCACCGGCCTTCCGCTCGATGACGCCGTCGGCGGTCTCTCCTTCCGCGGTATAGATCACCGTAACACCGCTTTCCTCCAGTTCCCTTCTGGTGCCGCCGGGCACGTGGTGCGCGTCGAAGACCACCGTCACTTTCTGCCCGGAAAGGGCGGCGTAGTTGATCAGCAAGTCTACCAGCCGCGCCCGGGCGTGCTCGAGATCCCCCAGCGATTTCAGTTCGGGGGCCTGGAAAATAAGGTTGTAGCCGTCGACGAGCAGGTACTCTTTATCCATCTTGTCTCCTCTGGCGGAGGACTTCATAGATGAGCAGCGCCGCGGCCACCGACGCGTTAAGGGAACCGACCCTCCCGGTCATGGGCACCCGCACCAGAAGGTCGCAGGCCGCGCGCACCACGCGGCCCAGGCCCGCCTCTTCGCCGCCGACGACCAGTACCAGCGGCCCCCGCAGGTCCGCGTCCCAGTACACCTGTTCCGCCTCCGGGTCGGCGCCCACAACCCAGAGTCCTTTCTCCTTCATCTGCTCCAGGAACCGCGCCAGGTTGGTGACGCGCGCAACGGGCAGGTGGGCCAGCGCACCGGCCGCCGCCTTTTCCGCGGCGGGCGTGATCCCCGCCGCCCGGCGGGCGGGTATGACCACCCCGTCGGCCCCCGCGGCCTCGGCCGTGCGGACCACCGCGCCCAGGTTGCGCGGGTCCTGCACACCGGCCAGGGCGACCAGCAAGGGCCTTTCCTTCCCGGCCACCAGTCCGTCCGGGTCGGCATACCCGACCGGCGCGGCCAGCGCCACCACGCCCTGGTGCCGCACCCCGCCGGTCAACCGGTCCAGCGCGGCCCGGTCGGCGAACTGTACCGGCACCCCCCGGGCCCTGGCCAGGGTAGCGATCTCCCGCAGCGCCCCGTTGCCTTTCCCGGCCACGATGATTTTGTGCACGGGGCGCCCGGCGCGCAGCGCCTCGCGCACCGGGTTGCGCCCGCAGATCACGTCTTCCTTCACTGCCGTTACCGGTACTTCTCCCTCGCTTCCTGCATCCGCCCGCAGTTCATTTCCCCCTCCGGGCAGGGGCCGCGGACGCAGGCGGGGCCGGCCCTGGCAAATACCGTGGGCGCCACCTGACGGACCAGGTGCAACATCTCCTCCGCCAGGGCGCGTATCTCCCACTGCGCACGGAAGCAGAGGCGGAGGGTAAAGAAATGCCAGAGTTCCCTGGCGTTCATGGTGAAAACGAACTTGGTTTCCGCGGCGTTAGGCAAAACGAACCTCGCGTCCTCGTAGGCGTCACGGCCGCCGCCGAGCGCCTCGACCCACCGGTCGTACCACCTCTGGATCTCGCGCATCTGCCGCCCGAACTCTTCTACCGCGCCCGGACCCAGTTCCCTGATCCGCGGCGGGACGACGTAGCCGAACACCCCGTCCTCGTTCCTGGCGGCCGTCTCCCCCACGTAGCGCTGGGATTGGACGGAGAAGCTGGCTATCCTGTGCCTGGTAATCTGGGCCAAGAGACTCCGCGACACACCCTCCACCGCGAAGGTAAAGCTGGCGTGTTCGATGGGCGTGACGTGGCCCATGCCGATGAGTTTCTCGATGAAGTTGCCCGGGTTCTCCCGCGCCACACGTTCCCGTAGTGCCGCGTTGTCCAGCGACGAGTAGCAGCGGCGCCCCGCAAGCGTGATGAGCTCTTCCGGAAACGGGGTGTGGGCGATCAGGGCCACCTGCAGTGTTTTAGCTCCCACGGCCGCTCACGATCCTCTTCCAGCGCACGCCCTGCGGCGTGTCTTCGATCAGGATGCCCAGTTCTTTCAGACCGTCGCGGATGCGGTCGGCGACGGCGAAATCCTTCCGCCGGCGCGCCTCCTGGCGCACCGTGAGCAAGAGGTCCAGCAACTCCGCCGCAAGTTCGTCACCGAGTTGTTTCTCCTCGAGCACGATGCGGCCCTCACCGTCCTCGGGAAAGATACCCAGGACCGCGTTCCAGGCGTCAAGCTGCTCCCTGGCACGCATAACCACCGCGCGCGCCGGCCGCGCGCGGTTGTGAAGGTAGTTGTTCGTCTCCGACACCAGGTCGTAAACCGCCGCCAGGGCCAGCGCGGTGTTAAAGTCGTCGTCCATGGCCGCCTCGAAGGCGGCCCGCAACTCCTCCACGCGGCCCAGGAAAGCCTCTTCTTCCGGGCCGCTCTCGTCCACGGCCCGCGACCCGGCCTCGTCCAAAAGCACCAGGCAGTTCTTCAGCCGCGCCAGGCCCCGTTGGGCCGCTTCCATCTTTTCCGTATCGAAATCCAGGGGGCTGCGGTAGTGGGTGGAAAGGAGAAACAGCCGCAGGGCCGAAGCCGGATACCGGCGCAAAAGGTCCCGCACCAGGGTGATGTTGCCCAGCGACTTGGACATCTTCTCTTCCCGGATGGTAATGAAACCGTTGTGCAGCCAGTAACGGACGAAGGGCTCGCCGGTGGCGGCCTCCGACTGGGCGATTTCGTTCTCGTGGTGCGGGAAGATCAGGTCGGCCCCCCCGCCGTGGATGTCGAAACCCGTGCCCAGGTACTTCAGGGACATGGCCGAGCACTCAATGTGCCAGCCCGGCCGGCCGCGCCCCCAGGGACTCTCCCAGTAAGGCTCGCCGGCCCTGGACGCCTTCCAGAGGGCAAAATCCAGGGGGTCGCGCTTCTTCGGGTCCACTTCCACCCGCGCCCCGGCCAGCATGTCGTCCAGGGATCGCTTCGAAAGCTTGCCGTAACCGGGAAACTTCCGTACCGCAAAGTAGACGTCGCCGTCCGCCACGTACGCGTATCCCCGGTCGATGAGCCGCTCGATCAGCGCGATGATCTCCGGAATGTGCTCGGAAACCTTCGGGTGCACGTCCGCACGCCGGATGTGCAGGGCGTCGGCGTCGGCGAAATAAGCCCGGACGTACTTCGCGGCGAGGGCTGCCGGGTCTTCTCCCTCTTCCCGCGCCCGGTTGATGATCTTGTCGTCGATGTCGGTGAAGTTCTGGACGTAGGTGACCCTGTACCCTTTATAGATGAAATAGCGCCGGATGGTGTCGAACACCACCATCGCGCGCGCGTTCCCCAGGTGAATGTAGTTGTAGGTTGTGGGGCCGCAGACGTAAATGGCCACCTTGCCGGGATCACGGGGTTGAAACTTCTCTTTGCGCCCGGTCAGCGTGTTGAACAGTTCCATGCCCGCCTTTTGCCTCCAGGTCTTTTTGCAGCGCGGCGAGTTTGCTTTCCAGAATGCCGATCCTGTCCATCATCACCTGGAGCGCATCGGCCACCGGATCGGGCAACTGGTCGTGCCGCAGGTCGATGGTGTCCTGGACTCGTTTCCCGTCCCGCCGCACGATGCGCCCCGGGACGCCGACCACCGTGCAGTTGGGCGGCACGGGCTTCAGCACCACCGAACCCGCACCGATCTTGGAGTTATCGCCCACGGTGATGGATCCCAGGACCTTGGCCCCCGCGCTGATCACCACGTTATTCCCGATCGTCGGGTGTCGCTTCCCTTTCTCCTTGCCGGTGCCGCCGAGGGTCACCCCCTGGTACATGGTGACGTTGTTCCCCACTTCCGCCGTCTCGCCGATCACCACGCCGGTGCCGTGGTCGATAAAGACGCCTTCGCCGATTTTGGCCCCGGGATGGATCTCGATGCCGGTGAGAAACCGGGAGATATGGGAAATGAGACGGGCAAGGGTGTAAAGACGCCACCCGTAAAGCCGGTGGGCAACCCGGTGCAGCATAAGCGCATGCAGGCCCGGATAACAGAGGAGGACCTCCAGGATATTCTTGGCCGCCGGGTCACGCTCGAACACCGCCTGAATATCCTTGCGGATGGTGCGCAGCACGTTGATCCCCCTCCTCTTCCACCTGATCCCTCAATTATATCATTTTCGCGTCGCGGGCCACAACTAAGTGCGGCCCGTGTAAGCCAGGGCCTCCCGGTCGACGTACAATTCTGCGTTACTTGCGCTGTCGGTGTGCCCGGTAACGCTCTCCACCACTTCCACCCGGTACATCGCCGACCGGTACCAGTTGCCTGCCGGCGGCACCTGCACGAAACCAAGATCCTTCCTTACGCTGTCCAAAAGGTAATCCCAGTTCACGTATTCGTTGAAGTTGGCGATGATATCGGTAATGACCACCCCAAACTTGCCGGTTAACCGACGTTGCAACAACTGCCACTTTTCCAAGGAGCACTCGGTGAACGTGAGGCCAAAATACCCGGCGCAGCGTGGTCCTTTCAGGCTGGCCAGACCCCGCCCCAGGAAAAGATCGAGTCCTTCCAGGGTTTCCGGCGGGTCGGTCAGGAACGTGTCAAACCGGTGCAGCAGATGCTCCGGCCACCTGGCGCGTATATCCTGTTCCAGAACCTCAACCACCAGGTCATAAGCCCGCGCCGCCTCCTCGATGAAGCGGGTCAGGCGCGGGTCCACCTCCAGGACGACCACGCGCTGCGGCCGCCGGGTAAAAGCGGCCGCCAGACTTACCAGATCGTCGTCGCCCAGGACAAGCAGCTCTTTGTCCGCCAGGTCGCCCCGGGCGGCCAGCAAGGCCACCCGCGCGACGGTCGATTCCGGGGTTACATACCCCTGGTCGAACTCCTTAATCGGCGCCGGCCGCGACCTGCCGATTTCGCGCAACCACGCCAGCAGTTCTTGGAAAAGACCGAGATCCAACCCGCGGCCCCCGCAGGTCCGGCATCTGGCCACAAACGGCGCCTCCGTCCGCGCCGCCTCTACCCACGCCTGACCCGCAGGCGAGACGCGCAGCGACCCGTCTTCGACAACCACCACGCCCGCCTCGGTCAACGAGTTCAGGATCTCGGCGACGGCATTGAAGGGGAGGCGTACGAGAGAAGCCACCCGCCAGAAATTATCCGTCGCCCCGAGCGCTCCAACCACCCTTAGCACGTCCCGGGGAAAGACTTTGATGCCCGTCCGGTTCGTTACCTGCGCAGCAATATCTGCTACCATAAACCGCTTACCCTCCGATACCCGTCGGTGATACCAAAATCGTTTTACATTATAGCACAGTCAACCCGGCAACGGCATAGGCGGCAATCCCTTCGCCCTTCCCCGTGAAACCCAATCCCTCCGTAGTTGTGGCCTTAATATTCACCGCCGCCGGCGCAAGGCCCGCGGCCCGCCCGATGTTCGCGCGCATGCTTTCGGTATAAGGCGCCAGCCTCGGCCGCTCGGCGACCAGGACGGCGTCGATGTGCGCGGCCCGGTAGCCGTGCTCCCGCAGAAGGTCGGCCACCCGCGCCAGGAGCGCGATACTCGAAGCGTCCCGGTAGCGGGCATCCGTGTCCGGGAAGTGCCGCCCGATGTCCCCGAGGCCCGCGGCGCCGAGAAGGGCGTCCATAACGGCGTGCACGAGGACGTCGGCGTCGGAATGGCCGCTCAGGCCCAGTTCGTACGGTATGTGCACCCCGCCGAGGACAAGCTTCCGGCCAAAAACCAAAGGGTGCACGTCGTATCCCATCCCGA
>DMDP01000114.1 GCA_003445475.1 Peptococcaceae bacterium
CTGGTTAAAAGATAAAGCTTGGGGTAAAACCTCGCTCCCAGGCTCCAGCCGGCAAAGTCTTCCGGGCGCACCTCCAGGCTCCCCCGGGACAGGCGCAACTGGTCGATCAGCCGGTCCAGGGCCTGGTCCACCGGTTCCAGCACCCCCAGGTCCTGGTTCAACACCGTTTCCGTGGAGCCGGCAAACCGGCCCCAGAGGAAACTGTGCACATACCAGAACAAAAGCCGGTCGCGTTCCCAGGCGTCGCGCAGCCGGCCGCCCCGCAGTACCAGGTAGCGGGTCATCACCGGAAAGGCGTACCGCCCGCCCAGCACCCGGTTATGGTCCAGTCCCAGCCGCCCGGAGATCATATTGAGCAGGTAATTGACGGCGTCCCGGGCCTGCGCCAGGCCCTCCCGGAACTCCTCCGGCGTAACCTTCCGCAGCGCCGAGAACAGCGCCTCCCCGGTCCGGATGGCCGTGATATTCCGCAACAACCACTCCAGATGAAAAGAAAAACCGGCCCGCTCCCAGGCGGCCAGCACCTTTTTCATCTCCTGCCGGGCCTCGGGCCACGTGGCGCAGATCTTGGCCAGGGCTAGGTCCCCCTTGGAGAGCTTGGTGCCCCCGCTGTTCACCCGGTTGAAGATCTCGACCACCACGTCCACCGTCTTGTCTTCGCCCGTCACCTCTTCCACGTGCAGGTCGACATCCTTGATCCCCTCCACCGCGTTCAGGCGCTGGATGTAGGTCTCCAGCCGGGGCGCCAACTCCTGGTTATGCAAAAGCCGCCCGATAAAACGGCCCACCCCGGTCTGCATCAGTTCGGTGACGTTGACCCAGAGGGGGTTATCCTTCATCTTCGAAGGCATGTAAAACTCGAAGGTTTCGTCTTCGAGGTGGAAGTGTAGCCCGGTGAAGGCTTGGGCGTTGCCGTCGAAAAACCGGGGTGGCCGCCCCCGGATGATGCCGTACAAAGAGGTCATCCGCTGCTGGCCGTCGAGCAAGAGCTTCACCACGCCTGGCGCCGGGGCCTCCCCCCGGGCGGTGGCGCCCTCCGCCGCCGTCACCCACACCAGCAGACTGCCGACGGGGTACCGCCGGTAAAGGGACTGCATCAGACTGCGCACCTGTTCCCGGTTCCAAACATAACCCCGCTGAAACTCGGGCAGCGCAATGCTGCCCAGGTCGATCTGGTCCAAAATCGTGGCGATTTTCACGCCGCAAACACCTCACACGCCGAAACTGCCGTTCTCTGGTACCCTTGCCAGACAATTTCGCAGGGCGACCGCGTAAATCCTCCCGGTACGTCGATGTATTCAAGGGATCCGGACGGTGGCCCCGAAATTATGGTGCACCCCCATCCTCCAGTTCGGTTTACGGGGTAAACGAAAAGGTCCCCTTCAGCGAAGGAGACCCCCTGCTCACCCCGATCTCGCCCTACGGCGCCACCAAACTGGCCGGCGAGGCCCTATGCCACTGTTACGCGCACCTGCACGGCCTGCCCACCGTGGCCCTGCGCTTTTTTACCGTGTACGGTCCCCGGCAGCGCCCGGACCTGCGATCCACAAGTTCGCCCGGCTGATCCTGGCCGACCGGTCCATCCCGGTCTACGGCGACGGCACCACCAGCCGCGATTACACCTATATCGACGACATCATCGCCCGCGTCCGCGCCGCCATAGACAGACGCCCGCGCCCTATGACGTCTTCAACCTGTGTGTTCGCTAATATACAAGTTGACCAGTTTAGCCCCTGGCGCTAACGCTAGCGGGCCTGTTGCCAAATCCAACTAGAACACCTGGAGCCAGGATGGGTTAGGCCGAAGGGTGTCAAATGCTTTGGCCGGTAAAGCCCCGATCTGGGCAGCCACCGTTTTCTTTTCCCCCATCACCTTGGCCAGTTGCCTGATGTTGTGCTGCCGCGGCTTACCTTTTGGGCTGCCTGAGTGGCTGCGCTGGATACGCAGATGGGAAGAGTCTTCAACGCTGGCTCCCGCCACGCGGCGGCAAATCCGGCTGTGCCTTTATAAGGTGGGCAGGTGGCTCCAGACCCACCACCCCGAAGTAACCAATCCCCAACAGTGGACCCGGGAGTTAGGCCTGGAATGGGTTCCGCTGTTGATCGGATAAAGGTCGGCGACTATGTAACGTGTTCAAGGCAATTACCCCGTCTGGGTCAGCCTCTGTTACCTCGATCCAAAGATAGCTATCTCGGCGCCATGAGAACATTCTTTCGGGACTGCCAGGAGTGGGAGTGGAACCCCGGCACTTTGATCCCGGGCGGGTTTTTGCCACGCCTCGCAGCGTCAAGGCGTTGATCGGACCAGACCCCCGCGCAATTTCTGACCACATCTGGGCCAGGCTCATGTGGGCAGGTATGAACCTGGCCGTCGAGGACCTGTTTTCAGGCACGGGATCGCCTTTCTACCCCATTGAATTCGTCAGGGCTTTGGCCGCCATATGGCTGTTTGCCGGGCTCCGTAGTGACGAGATTGTTCGATTGCGGTTGGGTTGCATCCGCTGGCAGCAAGATGATGTATCAGTTCAGACTACGGGAGAAACTTTGCCCCAAGAAGCCGTATGCCTGCTTGATGTTCCGGTAAACAAGACGGGGGCCGCATTCACCAAGCCGGTTGATCCGGTTGTAGGCAGAGCAGTTGCGGGTTGGGAACAGGTTAGACCCCGCCAACCGTCTTTTTTGGACCCAAAAACCGGAGAGGTTGTTGACTTTTTATTCTGCTACCGCGCTCGCCCGCTGACACGGGAGTATATCAACGGCTCTCTAATCCCTATCCTTTGCCACAAGGCCGGAGTACCATTGAAAGATGTGCGGGGCACGATTACAAGTCACCGTGCTGGCGCAACCATTGCGAGCCAACTCTTCAACTCCCGCGAACCCATGTCATTATTTGAACTGCAGGCTTGGCTGGGGCATCGTTCGCCGGCCACCACTCAAAATTACGTGACTATAACCCTGACGAAACTGGCCAAGGCTTACGCTGATGCCGGGTACTTGGCCCGCAATGTCCGAGCCATCGAGGTTCTCATTGATAACGATGCCGTAAAAACAGCTGCGGCTGCTGCCGGTGAGCCATGGAGGTATTATGATCTTGGTCATTGCTTCTGCACCTACGAGTTCTTTGACCAGTGTCCTCATCGAATGGCCTGCGCCAGGTGCGATTTCTGTATCCCCAAGGATTCAAACCGCGCCCAACTTCTAGAAGCCAAGACCAACCTCCTTCGGTTTCTACAAGAGGTACCCCTCACGGATGGAGAGCGTGCGGTCGCTGACGGTGAACACAGTATAAGAGTTCTTTGGCCCACCAGAGCCCAGACCCGGCAGCCATACCAGGCCAAAAGGGGTGCTTGCGGAAGACCATACAAGAGGATGCCGTTTTTTGCTGCATTACAACGCGTGACATGTGGCAATACTCTGTGTTAAATTAGGCACACAAGCTGTTAAGGTGTTTTCTGGCCGTCAAACGGAGGTGAAATGCGTGTCTATTGAATTTGCTACGCCGGAACCGTCATTCACGGTGGTTGACGAGCCAGAGTATACGCGGCAGAGGCTTATAGAGTTGCAATATACTTACGGTGTGGATACGGTACGACTCTTCGAATACGCAAGGAG
>DMDP01000100.1 GCA_003445475.1 Peptococcaceae bacterium
TGGCGAAATCGTTTTGCCGGTAGTCCACCACTTGCTCGGCAAACACAAGGACCTTGGCGCATACACCCGCGTCCTATCCCACCCACACGCCCTGGCCCAGTGTAGCCGTTTTCTCCGGGAACACCTTCCGCACGCGATACGCGAACCGGTAATCAGCACTGCGGAGGCGGCGCGGCTGGTGGGCGCGTCGGACCAACCGTGGGCCGCAATCGGAACAGAACTGGCCGGCGCCCGCTACGGCCTGGAGGTCGTGGCCAGAGAGATTCAGGATCATGCCCATAATGCCACCCGCTTTATCGTTTGCAGCCGCGAAGAAGCCGGTCCAACCGGAAACGATAAGACCTCCATCGCCTTTTCCCTGCCTGTTGACCGCCCGGGTGAACTCTATCACGCGCTCGGTGAATTTGCAACCAGGGGCATTAATTTAACCAAGATTGAATCCCGCCCGGCGAAGAAAGGTATGGGGCTGTACATTTTCTTCATCGATTGTGTAGGGCACCATAGATCTCCTGTTACGGGCCAGGCGTTGTCCGCGCTGCGTGGGCGGGCATCCTTCTACAAATTGCTCGGGTCGTATCCCCAGTACCGGGAGGCGTAATCCAGATTGTTTTCCAACGTGGCCATCATCGGTGTAGGCCTTATCGGCGGTTCGCTCGGGATGGTTCTCCGCGCCCGGAAACTGGCCGCCACCGTAACCGGCGTTGGCCGCAACGCGGAGAAACTTGCCCGCGCCCAGGCGCTGGGAGCAGTCGACCGGTACACCACGGACATTGGTGCCGGCGTCGCCGCGGCCGATCTGATTGTCCTGGCCGTGCCGGTAGGGCAGATAACGCCGGTTCTAACAGAAATCGTCCCTTTCGTCCGGGCGGAAAGCATAATCACTGACGTCGGCAGCGTTAAAAAGGAAATTGTAACCCGCGCGGAAAGGTTAATGCCGCAGAGGGCCCACTTTATCGGAGGCCACCCGATGACCGGGTCCGAGCGTACAGGCGTCGAAAACGCCGACCCCTACCTTTTCGAAAGCGCCTATTACGTTCTGACACCCACACGCTCGACGCATCCCGGGGCGCTCGAGGTTATGCAGCGTTTGGTACACGCTATTGGTGCACGCCTCATCGTGCTGTCACCTGAGGAGCACGATTTCCTGGTGGCCGGTGTAAGCCATCTGCCTCACCTGGTAGCAGCCGCCCTGGTAAACGCGGTGAACAGCGTCAGGGATCCGGAGAAGATACTTTCCCTGGCGGCAGGGGGGTTTCGGGATACTACGCGTATCGCCAGCGGCGATCCCGGTCTGTGGCGCGACATCCTGATCGCCAACCGCGAGACGGTTATCGAGTTCTTAACCCTTTTTCGGGCGCAACTGGCGGAAGTGGAGAAGGCGCTGGGTAGCGGCGACGCCAAAACCCTGTATGCGTGGCTGGCAAAAGCCGCGTCGTTGCGGGAAGCCCTGCCGCGGAAAATGAAAGGATATTTGCGGAACCTCTACGAGATCGTAATTACCATCCCCGACCGGCCGGGGAGTATCGCTGCAACCGCGGGCATCCTTGCCGCCGCGGGCATAAACATTGCCGATATTGAGATTATGCGGGTGCGGGAGGGAGAAGGGGGCACAGTACGCCTGGGTTTTGCCACCCAAGACGACCAGCGGCGTGCCGTCGACCTCTTGCGAGCCAACGGCATCCCGGCCCACCCGCGTTAACGCCGGGGAAGGTGGTATACTGGACGCGGTTGTTGAACAAACGTACTCTCTCCGGGGAGTAACAAGTGTGCCGGGCGACAAGTCTATTTCCCACCGCGCGGTAATGATCGCGGCCCTGGCCGAGGGTGAAACGGTAATCGAAAACTTCCTGGCCGCCGACGATTGCCTGGCGACCATCAGGTGCATCCGCGCCCTCGGAATCCGCGTGGAAGGCCCGGACAACGGCCGGGTTCGTGTCCGCGGCTGCGGACTCCAGGGTTTACGCGAGCCTGAAGAAATACTTGACGCGGGTAATTCGGGCACCACGATGCGCCTGTTGCTGGGGATCCTTGCAGGGCAGCCCTTTTTTTCTGTGCTTACGGGTGACAGATCGCTGCGCCGACGCCCTATGCGGAGAGTGACCGACCCGCTCCGGCAAATGGGGGCCACCGTTCTGGGGCGCGATAACGCAGCGTTTGCCCCTCTCGCCATCCTGGGCCGACCCGACCTGAAACCTTTGTGTTACACGTCGCCGGTAGCGAGCGCCCAGGTTAAATCCGCGATCCTTTTGGCGGGGCTCTTCGCCGATGGCTATACTAGTATCACCGAGCCTGCGCGCTCACGCGATCACACGGAACGTATGCTGCGGGAGTTCGGCGCAGAAATACACGTGGACGGCAATGCGGTCGCCGTGAAGGGGAGGCCACAGCTTAAAGGGACGGAAATAGCCGTTCCCGGCGACATTTCCTCGGCTGCGTTCCTGCTCACAGCCGCGCTTGTCCTGCCGGATGCCGATATCACCGTTATCGATGTAGGCCTTAACCCTACCCGGACCGGGATCATCGAGGTCATGAAGATCATGGGCGCAGACATCGAAGTTTTCGCGACGCGGAAAATCGGCTGCGAGCCGATAGGCAACATAAGGGCCAGGTCGAGCCGCCTGGTAGGAACATCCGTCGACAAAAACCTGGTGCCACGCCTGATCGACGAGATACCCGTCCTCGCCGTGCTGGCTGCCGTGGCGGACGGCGTTACGGTCATACGTGGGGCGGAAGAACTGCGTGTCAAGGAGTCAAACCGCTTGACGGCCATGGCCACCGAACTCGCCCGCCTCGGCGCTGACGTTACCGAAACCCGCGACGGACTCATTATCAAGGGCGGGGCTACCCTTCAAGGCACCACCGTTGACAGCTACGGCGATCATCGGATAGCCATGGCCCTCGCCGTGGCCGGTCTAGCGGCGCGGGGAAGGACGACCATCCGGGGTGCCGAGTGCGTGAGCATCTCCTTTCCCGGTTTTTTTGAGGTACTGAATTCTTTGCGCCCTTAATAACAGGGCCGTTTTTAAAAGGAAATGTAGCACCTTTGTCGAATTAGAAAAGTGGCTAAGAGGAGGCGGCGTGTCATTTATCGGCCAATTATCGCCATTGACGGACCCGCAGGCGCCGGCAAAAGCACCGTCGCCCGGGAAGTGGCCAGACGACTGGGGTTAACCTACATCGATACAGGGGCCATGTATAGAGCTGTAGCCCTTCTCGCTTTGCGCCAGGGGGTGAATATGGACGATTTTTCCGGCCTGGCTGCCGTTGCAAGGAAAAGCAACGTCGCTTTTATCGAGACGCCTAACGGGTACCGCACCTACCTTAACGGGGAAGATGTAACCGAAGCCATTCGCGAACCTGCCGTCTCCCGCGTAGTCTCCCTCGTGGCACGTGTACCGGAACTCAGGCGTCACCTGGTACAGACCCAGCGCCAGATGGCAGCCAAAGGTGGCATTGTGATGGAGGGCCGCGATATAGGCACGTGTGTCTTACCGTGGGCGGACAGAAAGTTTTTCATTACGGCCTCTGTAGAGGAAAGAGCACGTCGCCGGTATGAGGAGTTGCTTAGCAGAGGTGTACAGGTGTCTTTACAGGAACTCATAAGCGAGATTGAAGAGCGGGACCGCCTTGACCGTTCGCGCGCTGTGGCCCCGCTCGTTGCCGCTGCAGATGCCCTGGTAATCGATACTACAGGCAGGAGCGTACGCGAGGTCGTGGATCTGGTGGTGCGGGAGGTAGGCAAAAGGTAAATGTTTTACTGGTTTGCCTGGTGTGTCTGCCGGGCAATCCTTTTGCTGGTGAGGCGTTGGCGAGTGGAAGGTGCGGAAAATTTACCCCGCGAAGAAGGGGTAGTTATCGTCGCGAATCACATCAGTTACTGGGATCCTGTGGTCGTCGGCTGCGCCTTCAAAAGAAGAGTGTTTTTTCTTGCCAAAGAGGAATTATTTCGCATCCCTCTCCTGGCTACCCTCGTTACCAAACTGGGCGCGTTTCCGGTACGCAGAGAGTCTATAGACCGCAGGGCATTAAGATTGGCCATGGAAAAGCTTTCAGCCGGGAA
>DMDP01000056.1 GCA_003445475.1 Peptococcaceae bacterium
GGTCTCGTCCCGTCCTGGATCCTCATCACCGAAGGAGCGCGCGGCGACGGCGGGTACCTTTTGGACAAGAACCTGCGCCGCTTCATGCCGGATTACGAACCGGTCAAGAAGGAACTGGCGTCCCGTGATGTCGTATCGCGGCGGATGGTGCACCACATGCGGCAGGGGTACGGGGTGGAAAGCCCCTACGGCCCCCATCTCTGGCTCGACATCCGGCACCTCGGTGCGAAACACATCAACACCAACCTGCGTGAAATTGCCGCGATATGCCGCAACTTCCTGGGCATCGATCCGGTCAAGGAACTGATCCCGGTGCGCCCCGTCCAGCACTACAGCATGGGCGGCGTACGCACCAATATCGACGGCGCGGCATACGGGTTACAGGGCCTCTTTGCCGTCGGCGAAGCCTCCTGCTGGGATCTGCACGGCTTCAACCGTCTAGGGGGCAACTCCCTGGCGGAGACGATCGTCATGGGGATGATTGTCGGCGGAAAGGTGGCCGAATACGCAGCCGGAACTGTTTTTAAATATTCTTCAGCGCTGGTTGATGGCTTCGTGCGCCAGACCAGGAACCGGATTGACGATCTCGTTTCCGGCCGTAAAGGCAAGGAAAACGTCTTTGCCATTCGCCGTAAGATGGAGAGTGTTCTAATGGAACACGTTGGTATATTCCGCAACGGTAGCGGGCTCAAACAGGCAGTTGAGGAACTGCAAGTGCTACACGCACGCGCGCAAAATCTGGGTCTCGTCTCCACCGGTCGGGGAGCGAACCCGGAGCTGGCTGCCGCCCTGCGCCTGCCGGGCATGCTGCGCCTGGCGCTTTGTATTGCTTTCGGCGCCTTCGCTCGCACCGAAAGCCGGGGTAGCCATTATCGAGAAGATTTCCCTTACCGGGATGACGTCAACTGGCTAAAAAGAACTTTAGCCTACTGGCCTGAAGGAAGTGAGTTGCCTGTTTTGAAATACGAAACGGTTAAGATTACGGAGTTGCCGCCGGGCGATCGCGGTTATGGGGAAATGTCGTCCAGGCAGGCACAGAGCACGGGCCGGGCAGCAAGCAAGTGACGAGAACGGAGGTAAGTTTGTATGCGGCGGTTAACCTTCAACATATTCCGGTATCAGCCTGCGCTACCCGGCGATAAACCACGGGTGCAAACGTTTTTCGTGGACGAGACGCCGGGCATGACACTATTTATCGCCCTCAACCGGATTAGGGAGGAACAGGACCCCTCGTTAATGTTTGACTTTGTTTGCCGGGCCGGTATTTGCGGTTCTTGCGGCATGCTGGTTAACGGGCGGCCTCGTTTGGCGTGCAAAACCCTCACCGAAACCCTCCCCAAGAAAATTACCCTGTTCCCGCTACCCGTTTTCAAACTGATCGGCGACCTTTCCGTAGATACAGGGACCTGGTTTCGCAACCTTTCCTTGCGCACGGAGGCCTGGATCCACACTGATAAGGAATTTGATCCCGGCGCCCAGGAAGAACGCATGGACAACGAGACGGCGCTGCGCATTTACGAGGCAGAACGTTGCATCGAGTGCGGCTGCTGTATCGCCGGCTGTGCTACGGCGAACATCCACGAAAACTTTCTCGGGGCGGCAGGTATTAACCGGGTTGCCCGGTTTATGCTTGATCCCCGCGACCAGCGAAACGACCGGCAATACTTCGAGGTTGTCGGGTCGGCAGAAGGTGTTTTCGGCTGTGTAGGTCTTATGGCCTGCGATGACAATTGCCCCGTGGGGCTACCCCTGCAAGCGCAACTGGCCTTCGTGCGCCGCAAAATGGCTCTGGCAGGGCTCAAAAAATTGTAGCGAATATTCTCAAAGAAATTATTGCCACCTTCCCGGTCTAGTAGTATAATGTATGTAGGCATATTGTATACAATGGGGAGGTTGGCAGCGTGTCCCTGACTGAAGAGGCGCTGTCCCTGCACCGTGGTTACCACGGAAAGATTGAAGTGGTAGCCAAAACGCCCCTGCGGAACGAGCGAGACCTTTCTCTGGCTTATACTCCGGGTGTTGCCGCACCCTGCGAAGAAATACACTTCAATAAAGAACTTGCCTATGAGTACACCGCCAAGGGGAATCTGATAGCCATCGTAACCAACGGAACGGCCGTCCTTGGCCTGGGTGATATTGGGCCCGAAGCGGCGCTCCCTGTGATGGAGGGCAAGGCCGTTCTGTTTAAAGCCTTGGCCGGTGTGGACGCTTTTCCGATTTGCCTGAACAGTCACAATGTCGGTGAAATCGTGGACACTGTCAAGCGGCTGGCACCGACCTTTGGAGGAATCAACCTCGAAGACATTGCCGCGCCGTCCTGCTTCGAAATTGAAGAAAGGTTGCAGGCCGAATTGGATATTCCTGTCTTTCACGACGACCAGCATGGGACGGCCATCGTGGTCGCCGCCGCCCTTATAAACGCCCTAAAACTAACGAACCGAAAACCTGGTAGCGTCCGCGTGGTAGTGGTGGGCGCCGGCGCTGCCGGCATTGCCGTAACGCGCTTGCTCTTACAACTCGGCGTGCGGAATATCCTGGTTTGCGACCAAGAGGGTATCCTGTCCCCGCAGCGCGCGAACGAAACCAACCGGTATAAGAGGGAGATCGCCGCCATTACGAATCCCGCCGGCCGAACCGGGACACTGGCCGAAGCCCTGGAAGGGGCCGACGTTCTTATCGGTCTCTCGCGCGGCGGCATCGTTTCCCGGGAAATGGTTGCCAGCATGGCACAGGACCCGATTGTCCTTGCCCTGGCCAACCCTGAACCCGAGATTCGCCCGGAATCGGCACGCGCAGCCGGCGCGTCCATTGTCGCCACCGGCCGGTCCGACTACCCCAATCAGGTCAATAACGTCCTGGCGTTTCCCGGCATCTTCCGTGGCGCGCTCGACGCCAGGGCCACGAAAATCAACGACGCCATGAAACTGGCAGCCGCGGAGGCTATTGCCTCACTGGTGGGAGAGCAGCTGTCACCGGAGTTTATAATTCCAAAACCCCTCGATCCACGGGTAGCACCGACGGTGGCTGCAGCCACCGCGCGCGCGGCGATGGCGTCCGGCGTGGCTCAGCGCACTGTCGACCCGGGCGAGGTAGCGGCGCGCACAAGCCTTCTGGCCAAGAGAGAACTGGTGACCGCCCCTCAATGATCGCCGAGATTTGTTTCAACGCCCTTGACAGCCAAAACGAGACAGGGTAAACTGGTGCTAGAGCTTGTGATAAATATTACGTTCACATAATTTTCGCAAATGCCTGAACTTTAGAACACCCGGAAAGGGGGGCATACTCAATGCAATCACTGTATGCTGTGTCCACATCCCCAACGTGTCGGCTGTGCGGTTCCGAAAAGGCATACTGGATTAAGGACCGACGTGGCTTACCGGTACTTTCTCTTTGTCCGGATTGCGCCGCACACATAGCGGCGGTCTTTCTAGGTACCGAACCATCAATGCCGTGTCCCTACTACCGCAACGCGAGGGTCGAAAAGAAAAGTTGGATATACAACGAACCGCCGAAGTACTGCGGAACTTGCGCCGAATACGAACCCGACCTGGGCCGTTGTCGCCGCTTTCCCGGTAAGATCGAGTGCGTCTGTTCACACTGCGGCAACCTGATCCTGGATGCACCCAACCGCTATTGTAGCGAGTGCGGGAGCAAGTTATTGCCGATCACTACCTCTTCAGACTGGCAATAGGTTAATATCAACTACCCCTCGCAACCCGGTTCTACGAACCGGGTTTTTGTTTCGGCATAGAGAGGATATATGCCCGGTTAAGTTGAATAGGCGTGTTGGAGGGGAAAAGCATGCGCAGATACATCTATTTGCTGGTCTTATCGTTGGTACTGTTGTTAGCCGGCTGCGCAGGGGAAGAGGCCCGTCCCATACGGCTCGGCATGCTGCCTATAACGGATAATCTTCCGTTCTGGGTGGCCGAAGAAAAGGGTTACTTTGCACAACTGGGCGTAAAGGTGAAGTTGGTAGGCTTCGACAGCGCCTTGAAGCGCGATGCCGCCATAACCGGCGGTCAGATTGACGGCGCGCTGGGTGATATCCTCGCCGTTTCGCTCCTCAACAACGGCGGGACAAAGGTTAAGATCGTATCCCTCGGGCAGGGAGTTACAGCGGAAGAAGGGCGGTTCAGTATTCTTGCCGCGCCGAACTCCAATATTACCTCACTGCAGGATCTTAAAGGCGTGGGGATCGGCTGTTCGTTGAAAACGATCCAGGAATACGTACTCGACAACCTGCTCACGTCGAACGGTTTCCGGGAAGAAGAAATAAAAAAGATTGCCATTCCCGATATGTCGTTGCGCTTTAGTTCCCTCCTCGAGGGTTCCGTCAAAGCCGCCATCTTGCCGGATCCCCTGGCTGCCCTGGCAGAAACAAAGGGTGCCCCCCTACTTTTAGATGATACCCAGGAGAACATATCGCAGACGGTAATCTACTTCCGCGAAGACATACTTAAGCGTGACACGGACGCGGTGAGAAAAATTATGCGGGCTTACGCGCAGGCCGTGCAAGATATTATGGCGGACCCGGACGCCTTCAATAACATTCTGGCAACTAAGGCCCGTACCCCTGAGGAAGTCCTGGTTTCCAAAGAGCACGGCATGCGACTTCTGTTTTCCCCGCCGACGCTACCAGGAGAAGACCAAATACAGCGCGTGCAACAGTGGATGGTACGGAGAGGGCTCCTGGCACGTCCGTTTGCCTACGCAGATCTCGTTGAGTCGCGCGTGCTTAACCCGTAGATGGTCCTGGTTGAAGACCTCTCCGTTACCTACCGCCAGGCAAACGCCAGCATTCAGGCCTTAAACGGGGTTACCTTTTCCGTTAAAGGCGGCGAAACCTGCGCTATTATCGGACCTTCAGGGTGTGGCAAAACAACCCTTCTTTACGTCCTGGCAGGGTTGCGGACCGGGTTTTCAGGACGGGTACTGATTAATGGGAAACCCGTACAGCCGCAGCGGCGGGGAAACGCTTTTATAGATCGGAAAAGGGGCGCGGAGGGGAAGAGGGTAGATCTC
>DMDP01000223.1:0-6326 GCA_003445475.1 Peptococcaceae bacterium
ACCCTCTCTCCGTACTACGTGCGACTTCCTCCTCACCGGGAAAGCGCCGGCTTAAAGTACTTCTCCCGGAACCGGAGCGCCACGTTGACCAGGCTTATCAGCACGGGCACCTCGATGAGGGGGCCGATGACCGTAGCAAAAGCCTGGTTGGAGCCGATGCCGAAGATCGCCACCGCCACCGCTATGGCCAACTCGAAGTCGTTGCTGGCCGCGGTGAAGGATACCGCCGTGGTCTGAGCGTAGTTCGCCCCGATCCGGCGGGTGACAAAGAAGGTGACAAACCACATCAGGAAGAAGTAGCAGGCCAGCGGTACGGCCACCCGCACGACATCAAGCGGCAAACGGATGATGTATTCCCCTTTCAGGGAGAACATCACCACGATGGTGAACAGCAGCGCCACCAGGGTGATCGGGCTGATCCTGGGGGCGAAAAGGTTCTCGTACCACTCCTTGCCCTTTAACCGCAACAGCGAGAAGCGGGTGGTGATGCCGGCCAGGAAGGGAATCCCCAGGTAAATGAAAACGGTCTTCGCCGCCTCCCACATGGAGATGCTCACATTCAGCCCCTTGACGAGCCCAAGCCAGTTGAGCAGCACGGTGATAAAGATCCAGATGTAGACGGCATAAAAGAGAACCTGGAACACCGCGTTGAAAGCAACAAGGCCGACGGCCAGTTCCCGATCTCCTTCGGCCAGCTCGTTCCACACAATGACCATTGCTATGCAGCGGGCGAGCCCCACGAGGATTACCCCAATCATGTACTCGGGGTGATTGCGGAGCAATAGCACCGCCAGGATGAACATCACTATAGGTCCGGCAATCCAGTTCTGAAACAGGGAAAAGGCCAGGAGCCTGGTGTTCTTGAACACCGTCCCCATTTCTTCGTACTTAACTTTAGCCAGCGGGGGATACATCATAAGGATGAGACCGACGGCAATAGGAATGGATGTCGTTCCCACCTGCATGCCGGCAATAAGTTCCGTTACACCAGGCGCGAAGTAGCCCACCCCTATACCCACCGCCATGGCCAGGAATATCCAGAGGGTCAGGAGTTTTTCCAGCGTCGAAAGCTTCTTCGCCTTTTCCCCGCTACCCGGACCCGCCTCTTTTGCTTCCGGGCCAATTGCTTTCCTCAGGCTAGCCCCGGCCCACTCCTCTTCCATTTAGCCTCCACCTCCAGATTTTTTAAGTTTTACACACAGGAGGTTATAAGCCGACCACCGGTAATCCAGGCCACGGTCGGGGCCTGTAACAGCGGGTTTACGGGCAGCATGGCCGCCGTTGCCGGACCGATTACCCGGCCGCCGTTAAGAGCCGCCAACTCCTCCCGTGCCGCCTGTCGTTCCGCTTCCGTTAAGGCCATGAATCGCGCAGGGACATCTCATCTTTCAGCACCGGGCAGCAAAGGAGAGACGGGCTAAATGGCAATGCCGAAGTAGATCAAAATGTATTTGGCCGCCACATAGATGAAGATCGCGCCGAAGAGCGCCTTCAGGGTGGCGGTCTTCACCCGGGCTACCAGTTTCGCTCCGTAAAGCGCCCCGATCACGGCACCGATGCCAAGGCACACAGCCGTCGGAACGTCCACCACCTGCTGGTAAAGCTTGAAGATCGCACCCACCAGCGCCATCCAGATGAAAGAGGCCATGCTGGTGCCGATGGCCAGCTTCATCGGACCTTTCAAGACATACAGAAAGGAGGGCACCAGGGCGTAGCCGCCACCGAGACCGATAATCCCCGTTAGGCAACCGATCGCCGAGCCGAGAATGCTTTTGGTAACCGGGGAGCCGGGAACGGCCGGGGCGGGAGCGGGCTGCGCTGCCCCTTGCCCGCCGGCGGCAGCCTGCAGCCTGGCCTGCCTGGGAGCTAGAACGAGCCCTTCGTACAGCATGCGCACTGAGGGCAGCACAAAGGCCAGACCCACAATGAGATCTATGAGGTGCCCGTACTGTTTCAGGTACCCAAAAACGATGCTCCCGATAATCACGCCCAGAATACCGCTGTAGCCGGTGAGCAGGGCGGTTTCCCTGTCGACGTTGCCCATTTTCAAGTGCTGGTAGGCCCCTGAACCTGCGGTGAACACTACCGCTGCCAGGGTGGTGCCCACGGCTACCGCGGGATCAAAATGAAAGCCGAAGCGAATAACGGGCATCATCAGCACACAACCGCCTGTACCGAGCAATCCCCCGACAATCCCTGCCGGAATGCCGACCACGAAAAAGAGCAAATAAGACATTCCTTTCTCTCCCTTCTTATCAACTTATCCAAATTGCTATCCGTTTATTATTAGGATATTATCATATAATGATCCTAGAAATCAAGCTTCACATCCAGAAATCTTCGTTCCTCGCCCGCGAGATTGACCGACAAAAATAAAAAAGCGGGCCTTTCGCCCGCGTCGCGCTCAGCTACGTCTGCGTTTAGCTAGTTCGTCCAAAAGACGGTCGTTCCGTACCCGTATATAGGTTCCTTTCATGCCGAGCGACTTGGACTCGATTACCCCGGCACTCTCAAACTTGCGGAGGGCGTTCACGATAACCGAGCGGGTTATCCCGGCCCGGTCGGCGATCTTGGATGCAACAAGCAGCCCCTCGCTTCCCTGGAGTTCGTCAAATATGTGGCAAATGGCGTCGAGTTCGGAATACGAGAGCGTGCCCAGGGCCACCTGCACCGCGGCCAGCTTGCGCGCCTCTTCTTCCACCTTGCCGATGCGCGCGCGCAGCATTTCGAGAGCCACCACGGTCGCGCCGTACTCGCCCAGCAGCAGGTCGCCATCGCTGAATTCCTGGTCGAACCTGGCCAGAACCAGCGTCCCAAGCCGCGCACCACCGCCGATAAGCGGTATGACCGTACTGACTTTGTTATTAAAAACACAAGGCTGTTGCTCGTGAAAAACACAGGCGTTGGCTGTCTGACAAAAGTTGGCGTACACGTCATTTATGGAGAGCAGGTAATCGTTAAACTCCTTGGGAAAAACCGCTGCTTCAACCAGCTTCTGCATTTTATCGCAGGCAAAACCGGGCATGAAGTGATGCCCCAGAACTTTGCCCTGAGCATCTATAATATAAACGTTGCAGTCTATGTTTGTGCTCAACACTGCCGCTACTTCTTTGAAATCCACCGGGTACCCCGCCGACTTCTGGATAAGGCGGTTGATAGCCCGCGCCTTCTCCAAAAGCTCGCGCATCCTATCCCCTCTTTTCTACAGAATATAACGGCTTAAGTCCTCCCGGCGGGCGATTTCCCCCAGCTTCTCCTGCACGTAGGTTTTGGTGATTACCACCTTTTGTCCTTTGAGTTCCGGCGCAGCGAAGGAAAGGTCTTCGAGCAGCTTCTCCAACACCGTGTGCAACCGCCGGGCCCCGATATTCTCCGTTTGTTCGTTAACAGTATAAGCGATTCTCGCTATTTCGACAAGAGAATTTTTTGAAAATTCCACATCTACGCCTTCTGTGCCCAGTAATGCCGTATACTGGCGGATAAGCGCGTTCTGCGGCTCCGTAAGAATCTGGCGGAAATCCTCCTCTGTCAGACTTTTCAACTCCACCCGGATGGGAAAGCGCCCTTGCAACTCGGGGATGAGATCCGACGGCTTGGCGGTATGAAAGGCACCGGCTGCGATGAATAGAATATGATCGGTCTTTACCGGACCGTACTTGGTCATGACCGTGGAGCCTTCAACAATCGGCAGGATATCCCGCTGGACGCCGCCGCGGGAGACGTCGGGACCCGCTCCCGTCACCTCGCGGCCGGCGATCTTGTCGATCTCGTCTAGGAAAATTATTCCTTCGTCCTCGGCGCGCCGGATGGCTTCGGCGATCACTTCGTCCATGTCGATCAGTTTTTGCGCTTCCTCCTGGGTCAGGATGCGCCTGGCCTCAGATACTGTTACCCGACGCCGCTTTTTCTTTTTGGGGAGCAGGTTGCCAAGAAGGTCCTGCACGTTAATGCCTAATTCTTCACCGCCCCCGCCGGAGAAAATCTCAAGCATTGGCGGCGCGGCCTCCTCCACCTCGATTTCGATGTATTCGTTTTCCAGTTCTCCGCGGGCCAGCTTTTGCCGCAGGGTGATGCGCTCGAACTCCACCCGCCGGCGGTACTCTTCGTCAACCGTCTCGTCACCCGCACGTGCTTCGCCGAAAAGAAGTTCAAGCGGATTGCGCCCCTGCCGTTCTCGCCTGCGCAGAGGCGCCATAATCTCGATAATCCTCTCCTCTGCCAGACGCCGCGCCTGGTCTTCCACCTTCGCGAAGCGTTCCTGGCGGACCATCCGGATGGATGTTTCCACCAGGTCGCGAACCATGCTTTCCACATCGCGCCCCACGTACCCCACCTCAGTGAACTTGGTGGCCTCCACCTTGACGAACGGCGCATTGACAAGCCTTGCCAGGCGGCGCGCGATTTCAGTCTTGCCCACACCGGTCGGCCCAATCATCAAAATATTCTTCGGCAAAACTTCGTCGCGCAGTTCGGGCGGCAACTTGGCCCGGCGATAGCGGTTGCGCAGGGCGATGGCCACCGCGCGCTTGGCCTCCTGCTGTCCGACTATGTATTTGTCTAGTTCCGCTACGATTTCCCGCGGCGTAAGCTCCACAGGTTCTCCCCCTTACTTCAGTTCATCCACCGCAATATGCTCGTTGGTATAGATACAGATTTCCGCGGCGATCGTCATTGCCTCTCGCACAATGGTCCCGGCATCAAGGGAAGTGTGGCGCATAAGCGCGCGCGCCGCCGCCAGGGCGTACGGTCCCCCCGAACCGACGGCCACAATCCCGTCGTCCGGTTCTATCACCTCGCCGCTCCCGGAAATGAGCAAAAGGTGTTGTTTGTCCGCCACCACCAGCATGGCCTCGAGCCGGCGCAGCACCTTCTCCAGGCGCCATTCCTTGGCCAGCGCGACGGCGGCGCGTGGCAAATTTCCCCCGTATTCTTCGAGTTTGCGCTCAAATCTTTCGAAAAGCGCCAGGGCATCGGCCACGCCCCCGGCGAATCCCGCCAGCACCCTGTCTTGGTAGAGACGGCGGATTTTCCTTGCCCCGCGTTTGAGAACCGTATTGCCCAGGGTGACTTGCCCGTCGCCGGCCATGGCAACGTGGCCGTCTCTTATCACCGCGATAATCGTGGTCCCTGTCAACTTATTCACCGCTCCTTTATCTGTTAACTGCGCGGGTGCGTCTTGCGGTAAACCTCTTTCATCCTTCCCTTGCTGACGTGCGTGTAGACCTGGGTGGTGGAAAGCCGGGCGTGGCCCAGCAACTCCTGCACCACGCGCAAATCGGCACCCCCGTCCAAGAGATGCGTGGCAAAGGAGTGCCGCAGGGTGTGCGGGCTCGCCGCACCGTCCAGCCCCATCCGCACCAGGTACGTGGTAAGCCGCTTGCGGACACCGCGCACCGACAAGCGCCCGCCACGGTTGTTAAGGAACAGCGCATCACCCGCGGGTTGCCCGGGGTCCAGCAGCGCCGGACGCCCGTAACGCAGGTATTCCTGGAGGGCTTCGATGGCGCAGTATCCTAGGGGAACCAGCCGTTCCTTGCCTCCCTTACCCAGCACTTTGACATAACCCCCGGCCAGGTCCACGTCGTGCGTATTGAGGCCGACCAGTTCCGATATTCGGATTCCCGTCGCGTAAAGTGTTTCCCACAGGGCGCGGTCGCGCAGGCCCAGGGCATCGTTCCCCGGGGCTTCGACCAGCCTTTCCACCTGCTCGTACCGCAGAACCCGCGGCAGCCGCTGCGCTTGCTTTGGGGCAGGTATGCCCTCAAGTGGATTCTGCGTTATGTACCCCTCCCGGCGCAAAAATTTCAGAAACGAGCGCCAGACGGCCATCTTCCGCGCGACGCTCGACGGCATAAGGCGGCGGTTTAGATGCGCCACGTACTGCCGCAGGAGCTTCCTGTTCAGAGCGGACGGCTCCAGGGCCGCGTCGGAGGTCTTGAGCGCCCGGGCGAAAAAATCCAGGCCTTCAAAGATATCCCGCCGGTAAGCGGCCAGCGTGTGCGGGGATGCGTTGCGCTCCACCTGCAGGTAGCTAAGGAACGCGTCCAGGTACCGGTACATCACACCACCTCCTGCAGCCAGGCCGCCAGGGCTGCGAGCCCCCTCTCCGCGTATGCGGCGTAGCGTGCCTTTTTGTCCCTGATCCGCGTGGGAAGGGGCGGAAAAAGCCCAAAGGCGACGTTCATCGGGCGGAAATCACGGGGGTCGGCTTCCGTAATATAGTGGAGGAGGGCACCGTGCGCCGTCTCTCGGGGCGGGGCCAGCGGTCTTTGCCCCTTGGCGACGCGCGCGGCGTTTACACCGGCAACGAGACCCGCGGCCGCCGA
>DMDP01000223.1:6593-7130 GCA_003445475.1 Peptococcaceae bacterium
CAACGAGACCCGCGGCCGCCGACTCCACATACCCCTCCACGCCGGCCAACTGTCCGGCGAAAAAGAGGCCGGGCCTCCGCCTGCACTCCAGCGTCGGTTCCAGCAGTGCCGGCGCGTTAATGTATGTGTTCCGGTGCATTACCCCATACCGGACGAACTCCGCGTCTTCCATTCCCGGAATAAGGCGAAATACCCGCTTCTGCTCGCCCCACTTTAAATTCGTCTGGAACCCCACCATGTTGAAAAGAGTTCCCTGCTTGTTATCCTGCCGCAACTGCACCACGGCGAACGGGCGTTTTCCTGTACGCGGGTCTACCAGGCCGACGGGCTTGAGCGGTCCGAACAAGAGCGCCTCGCGGCCGCGGGCGGCAAGGACTTCGATCGGCAGGCACCCCTCGAAATGAACTTCCTTTTCAAAGGCGTGCAACGGCGCCCGCTCCGCCGTAACCAGGGCCTGCCAGAACCGGTCGTACTCATCCTCGTTCATGGGGCAGTTCAGGTAGGCCGGCTCACCCTTGCCGTAGCGCGACGACTTAA
>DMDP01000002.1 GCA_003445475.1 Peptococcaceae bacterium
GAACACGAGAGTTACGGTCACATCGAGCTAACCGCGAAAGGCCGGGCCGTGGCCGAGGAGATTTACGCCCGGCACGTCATACTTTTCGCCTTCTTCCATGAGGTGCTAGGCCTCTCTGCCGAAGTGGCGGAGGAAGACGCCTGCCGCGTGGAGCACCACCTTTCACCCGAAGCGCGGGAGCGCCTGCTGCAGCTCGTCGACTTCATACGTTCCTGTCCCGAAAAACCCGTCCGCTTCCTGGCGAACTTCCAGCACTACGCCCGCACCGGGGAGCGTTCTGAGGGTTGCTCCGCGTGCGGCAAGTGCACGCCGGCGCCCGCGGCAAATCGCTGAAACGGAGGCGATCCAGGTCGGCATGAGAAAACGCTTGCGGATGCGGCACCGGCGAAGAACCGGCGCCGAGGGCAGGTCCTGCTTCAAGGCGGCGCTTGTGGGCAGCCCCAACGCGGGCAAAAGCGCCCTGTTTCACCGCCTCACCGGAACTTACGTAACCGTCTCCAACTATCCGGGTACGACGGTGGAAGTATCGCGGGGCCGTGCCGTCATCGGCGGGCGCGAAGTGGAGGTTATCGACACGCCGGGGCTTTACTCGCTGCTGGCCATCACCGAGGAAGAAAAGGTGACGCGGCGGCTTTTGCTGGAGGAAGGCGTCGACCTGATTGTGCACGTCGTCGACGCCAAGAACCTTGAACGCAGCCTGCACCTCACGCTGCAGCTCATCGAGGCCGGGATGCGGGTCGTCCTTGTGCTGAACATGCTCGACGAGGCCGCACGCCTGGGCCTCACCATCGATACGGCAAGACTTGCCCGGGAGCTGAATATTCCGGTGGTCGGGACCGTAGCCACCACCGGAGAGGGGTTGGACCTGTTGCGGCAGGTGATCGCAGAAAATGTCCGCGTCGCAGGCTGAGGTTGTCACCTATCCCGAACCGATCGAAAAGGCGCTGGCCCAAATAACCACCCTGTTGAAAGGATCCTACGGCCTTTCACCCCGGACGGTGGCCTTGCTTCTCCTGCAGGACGACCCGGAAATGCACGACCTGGTAAAAGAGCGGGAAGGCAGCACCTACCAGACGATTGCTGCAATCATCGACCGGACCAGGGAAACTCTGCGGGAACCCGTGGACGAAGCCGTGCCCGTGGCGCGGCAACAGAAGATTGCCGCCATCGCAGCGGCCGCGGTGACCGAAACCGCACCCGCCGGGGCCGCGCTCGCCGATCGCATCTCAAGGCTCATGATGAACCCGTGGACGGGCACCCCCCTTCTCCTGCTCGTGCTCTACTTCGGGCTGTACAAGTTCGTGGGCGGGTTCGGCGCCGGCACGGTGGTCGACTTCCTGGAGTCCACCGTGTTCGACGCCCACGTCAACCCGTGGGTGAACAGGCTGGTCGATACGTACGTCCCGTGGGCCGCCATCAGGGAGTTGCTGGCGCACGACTACGGCATTATAACCCTCGGGCTAAGGTACGCCGTGGCCATCGTTTTGCCCCTGGTCGGTGCCTTCTTCTTTGTTTTCGCCATCATCGAGGACTCGGGTTACCTGCCGCGGCTGGCGATGCTTATTGACCGCGTCTTCAAGATGATCGGCCTTAGCGGCCGCGCGGTCATCCCCATGACCCTCGGTTTCGGCTGCGACACTATGGCCACGCTGGTCAGCCGCATCCTGGAGACCAGACGCGAGCGCATCATCGCCACCCTGCTCCTGGCCCTGGCCATTCCCTGCTCGGCGCAACTCGGCGTTATCCTGGCGCTGCTGGCCGGGCGCCCGGCAGCCGTCCTGGTATGGGCCGGCGTCATTGCCCTGGTTTTCCTTTTCGTCGGCTGGCTGGCCGCGCAGATCCTGCCCGACGAGCGCCCGACCTTCTACATGGAGGTGCCGCCGCTCAGGCTGCCGCGCCTTACCAACGTCCTGATCAAGACCTACACGCGCATGCGCATGTACTTCCTGGAAATTCTACCGCTCTTCGTTCTCGCCAGCGTCCTCATCTGGCTGGGGGAAATGACGGGCCTTTTTGCCGCACTGGTACAGGCCGTAGCCCCCGTGGTCCGGGCCATCGGCCTGCCCGACCAGGCGGCGGTAGCGTTTCTTTTCGGTTTCTTCCGCCGCGACTACGGCGCCGCCGGCCTTTATGACCTTTACACGGCGGGGCAATTCGACGGCGTGCAGCTGGTGGTGGCCACGGTCACGCTCACCCTTTTTGTCCCGTGCATCGCCCAGTTCATCGTGGCCATCAAAGAGCGCGGCGCCCGGGTAGCCTTCGGCATGTTCCTCTTTGTCCTCGTTTTTGCCTTCGGCACCGGGTACATCCTCAACGCGGTCCTGCGCCTGTTGGGGGTGAGCCTGTGAGGTGCGACTTTTGCGGCACGGTGTTCACCGAGGCCGAGGCCCGGCCGGCGTGCACCGGGTGCCCGCTGGCGGGCGTCTGCAAAAAACGCAAATGCCCCCGGTGCGGTTACGAGGTGCTGCCGGAACCGAAATGGGTAAAGGCCTTAAAAGCTTGGGGAGGGAGCATCTTTGCCGGGTACAAAGCCAATAGATGAACCAAACGGCGCCCGCCGCCTCACCGAACTGATCGTCGGCCAGGCCGGAACGGTGGCCTCTCTGGCCCAGGACAGGCCCGGAACGAGGAAAAAACTGGCCGCCCTGGGGCTTTTGCCGGGTACGCGGGTGCGTTTGCTGCAGCGTTTCCCGAGTTACCTGATCCAGGCGGGGCGCACCCAGATCGTGCTTGATGCCGAGCTGGCCCGGGAGATCTGGGTGAGGTCGGACTAGGAAGACTTTTTCTCGTCTCCCAGCAGCGATCGCAGCAGCCTCAATTCGTCCTTTACTCCCCGGGTGATGAGAAAGCGCTCCTTGACGGCCTGTTTCCCCCGTTTGCCCATCTCGCGGGCAAAGTACGGGTTGAGCAGCAGGTACTTGATGCGCTGCGCCATTTCGTCCACCCCTTTCTCGCTGGGGGAAACCAGGAACCCGTTGTAGCCGTCGGTGATCTGGCCCGGAATACCCCCCACGTCCCCGCCGATAACCGGTTTCTCCTTCCACATTCCCTCGCTCACCGTGAGGCCGAAACCCTCCTTTATGGACGGCTGGAGAATGACGCTCGCCGCCCGCTGGAAGGCATTAATCTCAATGTGGCTGTCCGGCGGCAGGTTAAGGAGGCGGACGTCAGGCAGGTTTTCGACCTGCTCCTGCAACTGTGCGAATATCGCCTCGTTTTCGGGGTCGTCGCTCGCCGTACCGCCGACCATCAGCAACTGGCAGGGTATCTCCTTCCGAACCTGCTTGAAGGCCTCGATGGCGTAGGCGTGCCCCTTGAACGGGTCAAACCGCGAGACAAGCAGCAACAGCGGCTTCTTCTCCAGGCGCTCCAGGCCGTGTTCCCAGCATATCTCGCGCACCTGTTCGGGGGGAAGATCCCGGTTCTTATCCGACAGCGGGTCGATATAGGGGAGGACGACGGTGGGCGGGACGGCCCAAGGGGGCAGGAACTTTCCGGACGAGAAGATGGCCAGGTCGTACTCCTCGATGAGGGTGCGCATGAAGTCAAGCACGAAGTGATACTCGTGCGACAGGTGGATATGGCAGCGCCAGAGCCACTTCTGGCGCGCCCGGACCTCTTCCGGTACGAACATTATCAGGCCCGCCGGCTGCGGGTCGTGTATGAGGACGACATCCGCGTCCTCCCGCACCAGCTTGTAGTTGGCCTGGTTGGTATCCCAGTAAATCTTGGTGCCGATTAAGTCCGGCACCCTGGGTTTTCCCTGGAGGAAGTTGTGCAGCGTCTTGGTGTAAACGAAGAACTCCGGCCGGCCGGCGATCACGTCCCACCTGACGTCGAGTCCCAGCGCCCGCTCAAACGGAACGAGGGATTGCAGCATTTCCGCCACGCCCCCGCCGCAGCGCGCGGAATTTATCTGCTGGACTTCGAGGCCGCGCAAGGGCTCGGCGAGCCGGTACAGGTCCTCCATTTCGCGCTCGCCGACAATGGTGGCGTACGCCGCAAGGCGCTCCTCCGGGAAAACCGCCGTCGGATCGATCCTGGGGCATTGGACTGCCATTTTTTACCCTCCTTGGCAACCGCTCAAGACTTCTTTGCCCGGCTTTTCCCTGCTTCACGCAGGTGCCGGGCGGCGGCCTCCGGCGCGACGGGATTGATATAGCAGCCGGTGCCGAACTCGAACCCGGCACAAACTGCCAGGCGGGGCAATACTTCGACGTGCCAGTGGTAGTGCTCGCAGGGGCTGTTGACGGGGGCCGTGTGCAGCACCAGGTTGTACGGGGGACTCCCAAGCAGCCCTGCCAGGCGACCCAGCACATCCCGCAGCAGGTGTGCAAGCTCCCGGATAACCGCTTCCCCGGCCAGGGCGAAGTCCTCCTGGTGCGCGCGCGGCACAGCCCAAACCTCGAAAGGAAAGCGGCTCGCAAAGGGAGCGAACACGGCCGCGTGCCGGCCCTGCACGATCATCCGGCTGCCGTCTTCCGCCTCCTGCCGCAGCATGGCGCACAGGGGACACTCTCCCGTGGCCTGCACGTGCTCCGCCATACCGGCCAGTTCGGCACGCAAGGCGTCCGGGACCAGGGGCAAAGCGACGATCTGCGAATGCGTGTGTTCCAGGGAAGCCCCCGCGGCCTGGCCGGTGTTTTTGAAAACCTGAATGTATTTTATCCATGCGAGGCGCCGCAATGCCCGGCTCCTTTCCTGCCACATGCGCAGGACCGCGGCCACCTGTTCCGGGTCGAGGTCCTCGAAGCCCCGCACATGCTCCGGCGCCTCGATTACCATCTCGTGGACCCCGATTCCCGGCATGGCCCGGTAAATGCCGCAACTCTGGACGGCGGCGGGACCCTCGCCCCGCACCGCCGGGAACTTGTTGGGCACCACCCTCACCCGCCACCCTGGGGTATCGGGCGGCGTATCCACCGGACGGTAGGCGGCAACCTCCGGCGGGGTTTCCCGCTCGTGCCCCGGACATAGCGGGCATAAAACGGCCGCGCGCCTGTCCCGCCGCACCTTGAAATCGAGCGGGCGTTTTCCGCGCTCCGCGGCGATGACCACCCAGCGGCCCGTCAGTATGTCCTTCCGCCACTCCGGCAAAACCGCCACCCCCGTACTGCCCGTTCTACACAGTTCGACGCAAGGCACGCTTTTCCTTTTGCCGGGCCGCTACCGGTAGCAGACACCCGCCGTCAGCCACGTGCAGCCGGCGCAAACGGCCGGGCGGGCGGCCGGCGGCAAGGCCGCCTCGAAAAGCTCCTTCAGTCCGGCCCAGGAAAGTCGGGTGTTTGGCGTCAGGCCCAGGCGGGACAGCACCAGGCGATCGCGGTCGGCCGCGTCCGCACCGCGCCGGCATGCCGCGCCGTCCAGGAACGGACAGGCGGCGCAGATGGCGTCGGGGCCCGCGGTCAACCGGACCACGGCCCCCGGCTCCGCCAGCATCCGCTGCACGCGCGCCAGGTTGGCAACGAAAAAGGGACTGTACCCCAGTCCCCTGAACTGATCCAGGCACAACAGATGATGCGCCCGCAAGACGATCAAGCCCTCACCACGTGCCTTTCCTGGGCGTGCAGGCGAAGGCCAGCGCCGCCGCGGCAACGGCCTTGATAACATCGCCCGGAATAAAGGGAATGGTCCCCATCCACAAAAGCCGCGCGATATCCGTAACGCCGGTAACGTGCCCAAGCCAGAGAAGGCCGGGACCGTGGATCAGCACGAAATTGGCAAACAACATAAGCCCCAGCAGGCCGTACCAGGACCGCGCCCGGACAAACCGGTCGCTCACATACCCGAGAAAGAACGCCGCCAGGACAAAGCCGGCAATGTACCCCCCCGTCGGCCCCGCCAGGTAGCCGACCCCGCCGGCCGCTCCCGCAAACCACGGCAGGCCCGCCGCTCCGAGCGCGACATAAAGCGCCGCGGCTACCCCGCCCCAGTTGCGGCCGAGGAGCACGGCGGTCAGGAGAACGGCCAGGGTCTGCCCGGTGACCGGCACCGGCGTCCAGGGCAGGTACAGCCTGACCTGGGCGGCGATACCGATAACCGCCGCGCCGGCCAGCGCCAGGGCGAGCTTCCTGGACAGGCTCAGACTGTTGCGCCAGGCAAAGGCCCGGCACCGGTAACTCTCCACGGTTGCCGCAAGGCTCAACGTAGCATCCTCCTTCGTCGCTTTTGGCCCTATTCTAGGCACCGGCATTCGGCAAGTCAAGCCTAGAGGCCTACATATATTGTATACGCTATTGTATACGCCGCGGCAGCCGCAAGAGACTTCCGGGTCACCCCGGCGGCCTTTTGTTACCTGAGGCCCTCGACGGGGTTGACCTCTACCAGGACGGCGTCCACGCCGATCTTCCTTATGCTGCTCCAGGGGACGACGACATCGCGGCCAAGCCGCAGCATGCGCAGGTACCTGTTGCCCCCCCGCAGGACGAGCGCCTGCACCGTGCCGGTCTCCTGGTCGATGTGGATGTCCTTGATCGGCCCCAGCCGCCTCCCGTCGACGACGTTGATGATGTCGCGGGTGCCGAGATCGGAGATTTTAAACAAACCCCCCTCACCTCCACACCCAGGATATGCAGGTGAACGCCCGCCGGTTACCGTCCCCGGCCGGCGATACCCCCGCGTATGCCCGCCAGCAGGCCGGCCACCCTCCGCGTCACCAGCCCTGTTTCTTCGACGCGCAGGACAAAGCAGGCCCCGAGGTACGCGGCCACCCCGGCCAGGATGGCGCAGCCCACCAGCAACGCCAGCCCCAGATCGCCGAAGGCCGCCAGGCGCGGTTCAAGCACCACGTTCGCCGCATGCGAGGCTACGGCCATCACCGCCGACGCCGCCGCCACGTCAAAAGCGAAGCGGAACCAGGATGCGTCCCAGAGGCCGGGGAGTTTCCGGGCCAGGTAGCGGCTCAAGAGAAACGTGTTCACGATGCCGGCCAGGGCGTTGGCCAGGGCGAGACCGCCGTGCAGGAGCGGCCGCATCAGGATAAGGCTGAGGATGAGGTTCAGCAGCACCGTCACCAGCGTCAGCCGCATCGGTGTCCGCATGTCCTGAAAGGCGTAAAAACTGCGGGTGCAGATGACGTTGGCGGCGAAGGCGGCCAGGCCCAGCGAGTAGAACAGCACCGCGGTCGCGGTCATCCCCGTGGCCCGCTCGTCGAAGGCGCCCCGCTCGAACAGGAGCCGGACAATCGGGTAGCGGAGGATGATAAGGCCCACCGCGGACGGGACCGCGATAAGGAAGACCAGGCGCAGCGCCCGCCGCACGGCGTCCAGCGTTTCGCGCTGCTTGTCCTCGGCCACCCAGCGGGTCAGGCTCGGGAAAACCGCCGTGCCCAGCGCCAGCACGAAAAGGTTGACCGGCAACTGGATGAGCTTGTTGCTGAAGTTCAGGGCGGCAATGCTCCCTTCCGGCAACCCGGACGCCAGGAAGCGGTCGATGAGGATGTAAATCTGGTTAATCGAAATGGCCAGCGCCACGGGGAGCACGAGGTAGAAGACTTTCCGTACGCCGGGGTGCCGCCAGTCGAATGCGGGCCGGTAGCGAAAACCGGCCCACCGCAGCGCCGGTAACTGGACCAGGACCGCCGCCGCCATGCCCGCCGTCGTACCCCAGGCGAGACCGTGAATCCCCATCAGACCACTCAAAGCAAGCGTGGCCCCGATGATTACCAGGTTGTTCACCGAACCGCTGCAAGCGGCGACCCCGAAGATGTTGTTGGCGTTCAAAAGCCCCATGAAAAGGGTGGCCAGCCCGGAGAAAACCAGCACCCGGAACATGATGCGGGCCAGCTCGGCGGCCAGCGCCAGGACTTCCGGCGCGAGTTTCGGCGCCAGGAGCTTGACCAGGTAAGGAGCCAGCCCGATCCCGAGGACCGTCGCTCCTAGCAGCGTAACCAGCACCAGGTTAAAGACGCTGGAAAACAGCCGCCAGGCTTCGTCCCGCTGTCCCCTGACCGCGTACTCGTTAAAGACCGGCACCACCACGGTCGCCAGGGCGCCGGTAAGGATGGTAAACAGCACGTTGGGCAGGGTGTAGGCCACCAGGTAGGCGTCGGTGGCCGCGCTGACACCAAATTGGTGCGCGATGACCATTTCGCGCACCAGGCCCAGAAGGCGCGAAAGCAGGTTGAAAAACAGGATCAGCAGGGTAGCCCCGAATATCGTGCGTCCGAACATCTATTCCGGCCCGCGAAGCGGGCGCCTCCCCAAACTTTACTTAGTTAGGGTGCGTAACGGCAGGGCAACGCTCAGAGTCCGAGAGCCGCGCGCACCTCCCGGCGCATGGCCGCCGCGTCGTCCGGCGTGCCGGCCTCCGTGTAGACGCGGAATACCGGTTCCGTGCCGGACGCCCGCACCAGCACCCAGGCCCCGTCGTCCCGCACGAGCTTGACGCCGTCGAGCGTCACCCGCTCCTCGACGGCGCGGCCCCCCAGCGAGGCAGGCGCCAGGCTACCAAGCCTCTCCAAAACGCGTTCCTTTGCGGCCGGGGCGGTGCGGATATCGACCCGCTCGCTGCAAACCCGGCCGAAGCGCCGCATAACGTCCTCCAGCAGCGAGGTGAGGCTCTTGCCGTGGACGGCCACCATCTCGGCGGCCAGCAGTCCCGCCAGGATCCCGTCCTTTTCCGGGATGTGCCCGCGCATCGAAAAACCGCCCGACTCCTCCCCGCCGGCCACTGCTCCCCGTTCCAGCAGGCACTGCGCGATATACTTGAAACCCACCGGCGTCTCTATGACTTCGTGCCCGTAGGCGCGGGCGATGCGGTCCACGAGGTGCGTGGTGGCCACCGTCCGTGCCAGGGGCCCGTGTTCCCCCCGCACCTCGTAAAGGTGGAAGGCGGCCAGGGCCAGAAACTGGTTGGGCGAAACATACGAGCCGTCGGCGTCAATCACCCCCAGGCGGTCGGCGTCGCCGTCCAGGCCCAGTCCCAGGTGGGCGCCGGTCGCCAGGACCCTCTCCCGTAGTTCGCCCAGGTGCTTTTCGCTCGGGTCGGGCAAGGAGCCGCCGAACAGGGGGTCGCGGCGGGCGTGCAGGGCCTCGACTGTAACCCCGTCGCCGCCGAGGGCCGTTTCCAGGTAGCCTATTCCCGCGCCGTAAAGGGGATCGACCACCACTTTCACCCCCGCCCGGCGGATGGCGGCGAAATCGATCAGCTGAGCGAGGTGGCGGTGGTAGGCCCGGTCGGGATCGATGCTCCTGACCTCCGCCCCCCGAGAACCGGCACCCGGCTCCGCCGGGTACAAAACACTCCCGCTTTCCCGGCGGCGCAAATGTTCCTCGATGGCGCGTGTGATACGGGGCAGGGCCGGCCCCGCGTAGTCCGGGATGAACTTGAGGCCGCTGTACTCCGGCGGGTTGTGGCTGGCGGTGAGCATGACCGCGCCGGCCGCGCCGTAATGCCTGACCGCGAAGGCAATCACCGGCGTCGGCCGGGGCCTCTCGCTCAGCAGGACGGGAATGCCCCGCCCCCTGAGTACCGCCGCCACGGTGTCCGCAAACCGCTCGGCGAGGAAGCGGTTGTCGTAACCGACGACCACACCGCGGTCCGCGACTCCCTGTTCCGTAAGGTAATCGGCTATCGCCTGGGCGACCAGAGCCACGTTGGCAAAAGTAAAATCATCGGCGATAACGCCGCGCCACCCGTCCGTGCCAAAAGTAATCACGTCAGGCCATCCCTCCCACCGTAATAGAGATTGGCTTTCGCGGCGCCCGTTTCCTTCTTCCGGCGCGCCTGCCCAAGTTAAGCGGCCGGGCACATCAAACGCATGGTGCCGGGATGCTCGGGCGGCCGCCTAACCGGCGAAGCCCCCTACTGCGGCATCTTCCCGGGAATCTTGTCCGTGATATCCTGGACGTACTCGAGGTTGTCCTGCTTTCTGTCCACGTACAGGTTGCCGTTCGCGTCCAGCCCGGCGTACGCCACCTCGCTAAGCGAGTATATCCCCTGCTTTTGCAACTCGCCCAGCAGCCACTCCTCGTTGAGCTTGTTCTGGCGCAGGTTTTGCTCGATGATCACGCCGTCAACCACCAACTCGGACATCACGCCCTCGTACTGCGTCGGGATCTTCAGGTCCGCAGGGGTGACCGGCCGTTTCTGCGATTTCGGGAGTACGCTCAGCTCGCCGTTCGGCTCCAGGATGGCGAACTCCACGTCGCCGATGTTGAAATACCCCTTTTCTCGCAACTGCATCATCAGGTTATCCATATGATACCGCATGCGGGCCATGTTCTTTTCCAGAATCTTGCCGTTGTGCACGACCACCGTGGGCTCGTCTTCG
>DMDP01000047.1:0-783 GCA_003445475.1 Peptococcaceae bacterium
CCGATCTCGGGACTCTCGGTGACCGGGCGGGCAGCTGGCTGGTGTTGCCGGCGGGCTGCGCCCTGGCCGGCGTGGGTATCGCCGTGGTGGGGCTGGCCCCGCAGGTGTGGCTGGTGACGGCGGGAGTGGTGGTCTGCGGCCTCGGCGTGGCGGCCTACCACCCGGAGGGAGCCAGGATCACCTTCTTCGCGGCGCCCGGCCACCGCAGGGCCACCACGATGGCCCTTTTCGGGGTCTGCGGAAATGTGGGCTGGGGCCTGGGGCCGGCCGCGGCCGCGCTTCTGGTCGGGGCGGCGGGCCGGGAAGGCGCGGCGGGCCTGGTGGTTCCCGGCCTGCTGATGGCCCTGGTGCTGTTGGTTTACCGGGCGCGGCCGGCACGAAGCGCGCGGGAACGGGAACAGCGCCACCGACGCACGCGGCCGGCCGGAAACGAAGGAAAACCGCACTGGGGGGCCGCGGCCGTACTGGTCCTGGTGGTGACGGTAAGCTACTGGGCCTACGTCGGCTCCGCCACCTACATCCCCCTGTTTTACACGGCCCACCTGGGCGCCGATCCTTCCCGTTCGGGCTTTGTGCTTTCCCTTTTCCTGCTGGGGGGCGCGGCCGGCACCCTGGCCGGAGGCTGGCTCTCCGACCGCCGGGGGCGCCGGCCGGTGATGCAGGGTGCCCTGGCTCTGAGCGTTTTGCCGCTGTTACTTTTTCCCCAAGCCGGCGGGGCCGGGAGCGTGGTCCTGGCGGGGTTGGCCGGTTTTGTCCTGGGGTCCATCTGGGGAGTGGCGACGG
>DMDP01000047.1:1068-4930 GCA_003445475.1 Peptococcaceae bacterium
CTACGCGCAGGAACTGCTGCCACACCACCCGGGGCTGGCCGCCGGGCTGGTCCACGGTCTGCCCGCGGGGCTGGGGGGACTGGCCACCCTTTTCCTGGGCTTGGTGGCGGATAGATGGGGCGTACCTATCGCCATGACGGTGCTTGCTTTACTACCCGTGCCCGGCCTTTTCTTGAGCTTCCGTCTGCCGGGACAGGACCGCCGGGCGGCGCGCGCTTTGCGGGGAGACCCAAAACCCTCAAACTCAGGATAAAAAAAGCCGGGGCCGAAAAGCCACGGCGTTAGGAGATACCCGGGCTGGCGGTGGCAGACTAGAAGACGCCCCTTGCCCGGAGCCACAGCAAACCGGCAAAGGTGAGACCGATGAGCACCATCAACGCAATCATTAATCCCCATTCGTAAATCAACTGGCCTCTCTGGTCAGTCAGCAGGTTTTTGAGGACGCGAAGCAACCGACCTCACCTCCTTGGGTCCGCACTAACCCCCGTTTTTAGTATATAACTAGTTCTTAAGGGAATGACAAAATCCTTCCTCAAGATACTGTCCCAGACGTGGACCTGCCCGCCTCTCTCGCTCATCCCGTGCCAGGCCGGACAGACGGAACTCAGGACGAGGATCCGGCTGAAGTCCCTGGAAGTGATCGCGCAGCGGATTACGCTGCGGTATCACCTCACGGGGTTCTCCAGCTTATCCCAGTACACCAAAGGCATCCCGCGGAAGAACAACAATCTGTGTACGGCTTGCCTTCTGGATGGCTTCCTGGCGGCAGATCGGCGCGGTTTTGGGACGGTTAAATCTCGTTGCGCCGGGGCGGAGTCAGAAGGGGCTAACAAGCGCCAGGACGAATCTATAACCTCAGCGGCGGCGCAGAAAATAGGTGAGGACGATCAGGACGAGGGCTACAATCAGCCACTTAAGCAAGCGGGCCACCTCCAAGTTTTTCGCCTTCTTCTTTGCCCATTTTTACCCCCGCCTGGAGCCGGGGGCGGTCCGGGATTGGCGGCGCGGGCTCGTGGCCCGCGCGTCGGGGCGCGTCCTGGAGATCGGGGTAGGCCCCGGCCTCAACCTTCCGCTTTACCCTTCGGGCGTGGAACTTTTCGGCCTGGACCCGAACCCGGCCATGTTGCGCCACGCCCGCCGTCGGGCGCGCGGTCTGGGCCGGGAGGTTACCCTGGTGCGGGCGGAGGCGGAAGCAATATCTCTCCCCGCCGGTTTCTTCGATACTGTGGTGAGCATCTTCACTTTCTGCAGCGTGCGCAGGCCGGATGCGGCTGCCCGCGAAATTTACCGTGTGTTGCGCCCGGGCGGCCGGCTCCTGTTCATGGAGCACGTGCGTTCTGCGCACCCGGCCTGGGCGCGCCTCCAACGGGCCGTCGCCCCGGCCTGGTCGCTCTGCGCCGGCGGGTGCCGTCTCGATCGGGATACCCTGGGCTATTTCCTTGATGCCGGGTTCGTCCTTGAACCGGTTGCCCGCGCAGGGGGCGGCATCCTCCCCGTAGTGCGCGGCGTTGCCCTCAAGAGGGATTAGCGTCAAGAAAAACTTCGAGGACGCGGCGGGCCTCCTCTTTCCGGGCAACGGGCACCCAGACCTCCACTTCCACCACCGGGCCGAGGAAAACCTTGAGGTACTGCCCGGCGCGGGGGTACTTCTTCTGCACGGGAATGCCCTCGCCATCCAGCAGCCCGCCGAGGAGGTCGGCTTCCAGATCGTTCCGCACGCTGGCAAGCTTAACCCATTCCATTGTCTCTAGTTTATACTTCGGCCGGTGCCCCGGCAAGTCCGGGTGGCTGTACTGACAAGATACAGACAAAAAAAGGTCTTGCCCTGGACGGGCATGGCGTAGTAAAATACCGGCAACGCGAAAAGTAAATAAGCGAGACGAGGGGAGATGGGAATGAGCCAGGCTGACGAGCGGAGCTCAGGGAGGTTTGTTGCTTGCGCGGCCGGGTTCAGCACCCGGCCTCAAAATTTCTTAAGGGGGCGTGAAGCGTGAATAAATCGCCTGCGGGGACCCGGACAGGGGCCGCCACGGTGGCCGGTCGTACCAGGGAAATAGCGGTAGTAGCCGTTCTGATTGCCATAGGGGCGGTGTTGCGCATGTTCACCCCGAACGTGGCGGGCATCACCCCGAATTTCGTTATTGCCATGTACTGCCTTTCCATCCTGCTAATCCGGCCCGGCGTTAGTGGTGCCTTGGGTATAGGTATTGTGGGCGGCGCGGTATGCATGCTGTTTTCCAAGTCGCCGATTCCATACCTCAACCTGATTTCCGAGCCGGCCGGCGCGCTTGCCTGCGCCATTCTGGCGCGTTACATGCCGGAACTGGCCGTCGGGAACTACGCTTTCAAGCCGGCGGTGGCCACGGTTATCGGCACGCTGGTGAGCGGCCTGACTTACATCACGCTGAACTTCACGGTGGCTCTGAACATGCCGTTTGCGGCCTGGGTCACCGCCCTGGTTTCCGTGGTTATTCCGGTAGCGGTTATTAACGCCGTTCTGGCGCAGATCCTCTATCTGCCGGCCAAGCGCATCCTGCGCTTTTAACGCTCTGGGGGGAATACAGGCTTGATTGTTGTCGACCGCCTTTCCTTTCAGTACCCCGGGAGCGCGGCTCCGGCGCTGCAAGACGTAAGCCTCACCATCGCCCCGGGCGACTTTGTGGGCGTGGTCGGAGCCGCGGGAGCAGGCAAGACGACCCTCCTGAGGTGCATAAACGGTCTCATCCCCCATTTCTATGCCGGGAGGCTGGCGGGCCGCGTGACGGTTGGCGGCGCGGCGGTCGATACCCGGCCCGTGGCGGCGATGGCGCGGGTGGTGGGCACGGTGTTGGAGGACGCCGAAAGCCAGCTGGTTTGCGCCGAAGTGGAGGAAGAGGTGGCCTTCGCGCTGGAGAACGCGCGGCTCGACCCGGTGCAGGTGAGAAGCCGGGTAAACCGCGCCCTGGAGTTGGTTGGGGCGGCGCACCTGCGGCGCCGCCCCACGGCCTTCCTTTCCGGTGGCGAGAAGCAGCGGGTGGCCATCGCCACGGTCCTGGCGCTCGAGCCCCGCGTCCTGCTCCTGGATGAGCCCACGTCGGAACTCGACCCGCTCGGGACGGAGGAGGTTTTCGCCGTCCTGGGACGGCTGCGCCGGGAACTGGGACTGACCATTGTGGTGGTGGAGCAAAAGACCAGGCTCCTGGCGCAGTACGCCGGCCGGTTAGTGGTCCTCGACCGGGGGCGGGTGGTTATGGACGGCCCCCCGCGCGCCGTGCTCGCGCGGCGCGACGAACTGGCCGCGTACGGGGTGCGCGTGCCTCAGGTTTCCTCCCTGGCGGCCGCTCTGGGCTGTACGGGCGAGGCCACGCCCGTCACGCCCGCGGAGGGGCGCGAGTGGCTGCAAAAAGCACTGCGAGGTGCAGGTCATGTCCGGGCCGCCCGTGGTTGAGGTTCTCGATCTCCGTTACCGCTATCCGAACGGCCTCGAGGCGCTGCGGGGCGTCACCCTTACCATCAATGCCGGCGAGATGGTGGCCCTGGTGGGCCAGAACGGGGCAGGCAAGAGCACGCTGGCCAAGCACCTGAACGGGCTTTTGCGTCCTACCGCGGGCCGGGTGAGAATCCTGGGCCGGGATACTGCCCGGCTGCGCGTCTCCGACCTGGCGCGGTACGTCGGGTACGTCTTTCAGAACCCCGATCACCAGATCTTCCGGGAAACGGTGGCCGACGAGGTCGCCTTTGGGCCGGCCAGTATGGGATGGCCGCCGGAGGAAGTGGCGGCGCGGGTTGACAACGCCCTGCGCTTCGTGGGGCTGGAGGCAAAGCGCGGCGTGCACCCCCAAGAGCTGAGCCGGGGCGAGCGCCAGCGGGTGGCCCTGGCCTC
>DMDP01000165.1 GCA_003445475.1 Peptococcaceae bacterium
GGTGGGGGGGGGGGGGGGGGGGATGGGGGGGGGGGTCCTCTGATCACCCTCCTTACGGAGATTCTGTCCGGTCTTGCGGGTTCTCCCGGCGGGGTGTGGGACGGAGGTGTTTCAAAGTCAGGTTGACGTTTAGGGGTGACGCACTTCTATTGCGGGGGACGCATTCCCGGCGTTCCGGGCGCGTTGCCTGAGCCAGGTGGGAAGGAGCAACCGTTGTTCTCCTTTTCCTGCTACAAGACCCCGGCATTTTCGCCGGGGTTTTCGCCTATATCTGGTTAAGGACAAACTTCAGAAAGGAGCGATACATAATCGCACCGGCGAGCGATGCGGGCCTGGACTTCGGAAGATCCTACGGGACACGTCATCGAGTTGAGGCTGCCTTCGAAGATGGCCAGGCGCCGGTTCTTCGTGGGCGAAGCCGCGTTAAAAGAGGGCCGGGCGGCGCAGCTCAGGCCTACTACCGCAGCCGGAGGGACGTGTTTTGATCCTTGCGGTACTTCCCGGTGAACAAACACCACCCCTGTTTGACCCTTCCTGGCCAGAACGGCCTCGACCACTATTCTCTGTAGCCAGCATTTAGCGCACACGCACTTAAAGATGCAAAACGTTTTCTTCCAGGGTCGGGGCACACAGCACTACAGGCGCAGGAGGGCGCGCAGCTCATCCACCGTGCCGGCAAACGGCACCCCAACTTTCCTGCACGCTTCCCCGGTATCGTACTTCCCGCTTCCCCGAAACCCGATGACCTGAACGCCGGAACCCGCCAGGGCGGCAAGGTTTTCGGGCTTGTCGTCTAGAAAAGCGACCCTGGAGAGGTCGTCAATGCCGCACTCGCGGGCGAAATCAAGCACCCGTTCGAGTTTTTCCCGGCCGCCTTCAGGGGCGGAGCACACCCTGCAGAAGAAGCGCAGCAGTTCCTGCCCCAGCAGTTCCCCGGCTTTTTGCTCGGGGTATCTGGTGACAACGGCAAGGTACCTGCCGTCGGCGTGCAGGTCCCGCACCAGTTGCACCATTTCCGGCAGCGGCTTCAGGTCACGGTGGTCGGCCAGGACACCGGCGAAATCGAAACACACTGCAAGTGGCTTTTCTTCTGACATCCGCACTCAACCCCCAATTCTGTACCTACCACGGTACCGGTCGGCGGGGTACTTCCGGGCGTTCAACCCGATCTTTTCGCGCACCGCGTCCGCAAGGTCGATGCCGACCGCGTTGGCCATCGCCAGGCAGTAGATCACGACATCGGCCAGCTCGTATTGTACTTCCCTTCTCTCCGCGTCGCCCAGTGGTTCCTCACCACCACGCCATTGGAAGAGCTCCATCAACTCGGCGGCCTCGATGGCGATAGACATGGCCAGGTTTTTCGGGGTGTGGAAGCGTTCCCACTCCCGCTCGGCTACAAACGCGGCCACGAGTTCACGCAGGTCCTTCAAAGACGTGTTTTCGTCCGGCACTTTCACCACCCCGTTTTTTGGCGCCAATCGTTTTCTTCCAAGCACAAGGCGACCTCCGGGAGAAAGCCTCTGACGTCTCCCTGATCAAGAAGGTCGAGGCCGGCCGCCATCGGCTCGTCCGTTTCTTCCAGGCGCTTCAGGTAGGGGTCGAAAACGGGCCAGGCCGAAAGGATCTTCTCGGCGTCAGCTTTAAGGCTCCGGAGCTCCGAAGTTGCACCGTGGAGCTGCATTATAGCGGCATGTTTTCCGTCTCAGACTGCCAGGCCAGGTAGTCGCGGCCAGCTTCCACCTCGTCGATGACGAAACGAACCCCGAGACTGTCCCAAGGGTCCAGCATGAGCAGCCGCCAGAATGTTTCCCGCGCCGCCGCGAAGTCGCCCAGCCGCCACTGGCACAGTCCCAGGCCGTGGAGCGCCCGCAGGAACGGGCGGTTGTCCACCCAGCCCCAGGGAAGCAGGCCGTCGAACCCGGACGGCAGCGCCCGCTCGCCGATGGCCACCCCGGCCCGGTAGCACTTGAGGGCCTTCCGAACCCACCACTCTGAGCACCCGTCACCGAAATAGTAGCATCCGAGATGCGCGTAGGCGTCGATGCAGCGCTGGTCGGCCTCGATGCACCGTTGGAGCATCCTGAAGGCGGCGTCGAGGCCGCCCGCGCGGGCCAGCTCCGCCGCCTGCGTGATGGGATCGTCCGGCTCGTCGGGGTCCGCTCCCGGAATGACCTGCTGCATCTCGAACTCGCGGCGCGGGCCCGCCCGCAGGACGGCCCACACCCATTCCGGCAGCTCCTCTTCCGCGTCGTCGTTCTCCTTCCAGAGCCACACAAAGTCGGCCTGCGGGTCCCACGGGCCGCGGTCGTAGAGCTCCAGGGGCACCGGCGACAGGGCGGCCGCGTCGATGCGGGAGCCCACGATATCCCCGACGAGGTAGTCGGTGCGGCCGAAGCGCCATTTCCTGCGCGGCAGGACCTCGAGGACCTCCCCTTCGGCCTCGTCGCCCCGCATGGGGCGGAGAATGACGGGCCTCCTTTCCGGCAGGCGCAGGCAGCGCAGGCTGACCCTTTCGACGGCCACCACGAGCAGTTCGACCGTCCGGTCCGCGCTTTCCTGGCCGGCCCGGCTCTTTTGCGGAGACGCGCTGTTGCCGGTCATCGGAGACGGTTACCCCCTTCTCTATGGCTTCTGCGGACGGGTCGCTCGGCTTTCGTGCTCCGGAGGTTCGGGAGCGTTCAATCCGTACCGTGCCAGCAGCCTCCTGGCCTCCTTCTCCCCGGCCTCCGTCAGCCGCACGGACTTGGCCCGTCCGCTTCCGTCAATAACCCCTTCTTTCGCGAGTTCGTCCAGCGTTTCAAAGGGATAGCCCTTCCAGCTTCTCCGGACGGCTCCGAACGGAGTCTTCTCCGCCCACGAGGTGAGGTACAGTAGCATCAGCGTGAGGTCCCGTATCAGGTTCTCCAAGGGAGTCATCCTGCCTTTCGCTTGGAGTCTTCCGTCTCCGTTGCTCAAGTGCGGCTTCATCATGTGCGCCCTGCCCGGTCCACCGGACGAGCTCGATGAGGGCCGGGTCGGAGCCGGGGAGTTCGTCCGTATGGAGGACCCGCTTAAGCCACCGGCGCAGGGTCCTGCGGGTGAGGACCAGCCCCCTGGCGTTGGCGAAACGGTCCGGCAGCGGACTGGCGAGCCGGCATTCCAGACGGGAGGCGAGCCTCAGGAGTTCGTTGCGTTCCCGCCGGGTCAAGCCTTTGCCTCCGAGGTACGTCTTCTCTGCATCTCCGGTTTTTCCTGCCTACCGGAGGGAGCGAGAAAGGCAACGTTGCAAGACAAACTTGGTTGTGTTTCTAAAACCTGCTCTCAAACGGCCGGGAGATCCCGTAAGAGGGGGTGCTAACACCGTGAAAATCACTCAAGACAAGGCAATTGCCGCGCTGAACACCCTGGGCGCATACCTGCGCTGCCTGACCGAGAGGGGCGCTTCCCGGCACGCCCTGGCCGGGTACAGGCGGGACCTGCCGGCGTTCTTCGCGTGGTTCCGGGAGACCACGGGGGAGGAGCCGGAGCCCGCCGGGGTGACCGGCGTCGACCTCCGGGAGTACCAGAGCTTCCTGCGGACCAGGGGGCTCAAGCCCAACGCGGTCAACCGGAAGCTCAAGGCCGTCAAGTCGTGGCTCAGGTGGGCCGCGAAGGAAGGCGTGGCCCCCAGGGTGCCGGAGTTTACGAAGGACGTCCCCCAGGCGAAGGCCGCGCCGCAGGCCCTGGAAAGGGCCGGGGTCAACCGGCTGCTGCGCGAGCCGGAAAAAGAAGTGCGGCCGAGCAGGCCGAAGGCCGAAGCGCGGGTTTTTCCCGCGCCTTTTCTTTCCGGTGGTAGGACAAGATGTGGGGCGCATAGAAACTAGGGGAGGTGAAGCGGTGCGCAGGAGAAAGACATCCGGGAAGGCGGTGCCGCAAGTCCGGGTCGTCTACGGCGGCGACGCGGAGAGCCTGCGCGCCGCCTACCGCCTCCTGGCGAGAATGGTCCTGGAAAGGAAGGCCGATCTCCGATGCGGGCGGCGGTCTACATCCGGGTAAGCACGGACGAGCAGGCCATACGGGGGTACAGCGCCCCGGAGCAGGAGGAGGCCGGGAGACGGCGCGCCCGGGAGATCGCGGGAGATGGTTCACTAGACATAGAAGTCTTCGCCGACCTGGGCGTTTCCGGCGCCACCCTTAATCGGCCGGAGCTCACAAGATTGCGCGAGTGGGCCGGGGACGGGCGTTTAGACGTCGTTGTGACCCGCGACCCCGACCGGCTTTCCCGCAGGCTGGCCCACCAGCTCCTGCTCACCGAGGAGTTCGAGAAGGCCGGCGTCAGGCTGGAGTTCATCGACTTCACCTGGCAGGACACCCCGGAGGGGAGGCTTTTCTACTCCATCCGGGGTGCCATCGCCGAGTACGAACGGGAAAAAATCAGGGAGCGGACCGTCCGCGGCAGACTCCAGAAGGCCAGGATGGGCGGGATCCCGGTCCGGGTGGCCCCCTACGGGTACGACTACGACCCCGAGACCGACGAGGTGAAGGTCAACCCGTCTGAGGCGGCCGTCGTGCGCGACATCTTCAACTGGTTCGTTTCGGAAGACATCGGCGCGACCGGGATAGCCAACCGCCTGAACGACCTGGGGATCCCTTCCAAGAAAGGCCGGCGCTGGCACCAGAACGTGGTGACGCGCATTCTCTCCAGCGAGACGTACGTCGGGGTCTGGCACTACAACAAGTACGACTGCCGCGGTGGACTCAAAAGCGGGCAGCCGGCTGCGAAAAGGCCCAGGGAAGAGTGGGTCCCCGTCCCGGTGCCGGCCGTAATCGACCGGGCGCTCTGGGAAAGAGCGCAGGCCAAGCTGGCCGAGGCGCGCCGCCTGTGGGCCGGGCGCAAGTGCGAGAAGTACCTCCTGTCCGGCCTGGTGACCTGCGCCGAATGCGGCCGCCCCGTGCACGGCGAGAAGATCAACGTGTGGGGCAGGTACGTCCGGATGTACACCTGCCGGGTCAAGAAAAACAGGCAGGTCAGGGGGTGCCTCCCCCAGAAGTTGATTAACGCCGACAACCTGGAGGCCGCCGTCTGGGGCAAGGTGACGGCCCTGCTGAGCGACCCGGAGATGCTTGCCGGGGAGATGCTGGCCGTGCAGGGAAACGGCGACCTGGAGAAGGAGATCGGCCGCCTGGAGAAGTCCCTGCAGACCCTGGAGAAGGGGCGCGAAGCAATACTCGACGCTTTGGCTGCGGGGCTCGTGGAGCTCGACGCGAAGACCAGGGCCAGGCTGGCCGACCTGAAGACCGGGAAGGAGCGCCTCCTGGCCAGGAAGAGGGAGCTCGAAGCCGCGGCCCGCGGCGCCGGGGACGCGGCCGCGCGCCTCGACGAGCTGCGCGCTCTGGCCGGGGAGGCCCTGGGCAAACTGGACGAGCTCTCCCACGAGGAGAAGCGCGCCCTGGTGCGCGAACTGGTCGGTCAGGTGATGGTTTCGGGCTCCGGCCGCGACTTCTTCGCCACCGTGTACCTGAAGGCCCCGGCTTCCGATCTGGTATTTGTTCCCGCAGGGATTAGGAACTGAACTGCAGAGTTCGGTCGTACCTTGCCTCGGGATTATGTTCACTCCCTGGAAATTGACACCGGCAGCCCTGGCAAGCGCACTGCTGGCCCTGGGTTCGGCCGCCGTAACCTATGCCTGCCTTGCGCGGAAAGGGTATTTGAACAGCCTCCTCCTCTTTTTCTCCGGTATTTGCTTTTACCTGACCTTTTGCGGGGCCGTAATCCTTCTGGGGCTGAAATAGAGCCGCCCTTCTTGTCAAGCCTGCGGGTACGATGCTAAACTGTTAGCAGTTAAGAAACGATGGGGGACGTACATGGCGAAATTTCAGCGTAACCCAAAAAATCCGTGGGTACTTGTGATTTTGCTTTTGCTCGGGGGGCTCGCGGGGAGCGCCGTGGGGCAGTTATTTGCCCCAACGTGGCGCTTTTTGGGGCCGGTGCTGAGAACAGGGCTGGGATTGGCAGAACTGGACCTGCATTTCTTAAAACTCACTTTTGGTTTTTCCGTTAACATCGGTGTGTTGACCCTCCTCGGCTTTATCCTTGGTTACCTGCTTTACCGCAGGATTTAAGCTGTGGTGCGGTTGTACCTGGCCTCGTCTTCTCCCAGACGGCGTGAACTGCTTGCCCGCCTGGGGTTGCCGTTTACCGTGTTGCCCGTCAAGGTGGACGAGGCCATTGACGTTAACCGGCCGCCTGGGCGCCTGGTGGAAACGCTGGCCGCCTGCAAGGCCAGGGCGGCGCGGGTGGAGGAGGGTCTGGTTATCGGGGCCGACACAATAGTTGTTTGTGGCGGCAGGATCTTCGGTAAACCGCGGGACGCTGCGGAAGCAATATCCATGCTCTCGTCTCTGCAGGGTACGTCCCACGAGGTATACACAGGGGTGGCTGTGCGGCGCGTGGAGGACGAGTTCCTTGCCGTAGGGCACGAAGTGACCACGGTAAAATTCAGGCCGGCAACGAAGTGGGAGATAGACCTCTATGTTGCCACGGGTGAACCCATGGATAAGGCAGGGGCTTACGCGGTGCAGGGGCTGGGGGCGATTTTTGTTGACCATATCGAAGGGTGCTTTTTTAACGTCGTCGGTTTACCGCTGGCCAGGCTCAATACCCTTATGAAAGAGTGTGGGGCCGATATTCTCTCTTTAAGGAAGGATCTAATTGACCGCGGTGGAATACCACGTGACGATTAAGGACATGCCTTCGTCCCTCCGCCCGCGCGAGCGCCTGCTGGCCAACGGGGCCGGAGCGTTATCCGATACGGAGCTTGTGGCCATCATCCTGCGGAGCGGTACGGCGGAGACAAGCGCCCTCAATCTGGCCGCGCTTTTATTGACGCGTTTTGGCGGGTTGCGGGGGCTGCTGGAGGCCGCCACAGAGGAATTGATCTCCGTTCCGGGCATGGGCCCTGCCAAAGCGGTGCAGGTTAAGGCGGCACTGGAAATCGGTCGCCGCGTCGCCACTTCTGCACCGGAAAGCAGACCGGTGGTGCGTACGCCGGACGATGTGGCCAAGCTGGTAATGGAGACCATGCGGCACCTCGACCGCGAGCATTTCCGGGCCCTTTTGCTCAACACCAAGAACCAGGTGCTGAGCATCGAGACCATTTCGGTGGGCACCCTCGATTCCTCAACGGTTCACCCCCGCGAGCTTTTCAAGAGCGCCGTCAAGAAGAGTGCCGCCGCGGTTATTCTGGTGCACAATCACCCGAGCGGCGATCCGACACCCAGTCAGGCGGACATTGATCTTACCGGCCGGCTGGTGCAAGCGGGCAGCATCCTGGGCATCGGCGTCCTAGATCATATTGTCATTGGGGATAATAGATACACGAGTTTTAAGGCATGTGGTTTGCTGTAGCGCTTTAACGAAAGGAGTCGAGGCATGCGCATTGGCATTTTTTCGCGCGACATGGGAATCGATCTGGGCACGGCTAATACCCTGGTTTACGTGAAGGGTAAGGGGATCGTGTTGTGCGAACCGTCCGTCGTGGCCATCCAGAGGGACACCGACCAGATCCTGGCGGTGGGCGAAGAGGCCAAACAAATGCTTGGCCGCACACCGGGCAATATCATCGCCGTCCGGCCTATGAAAGACGGTGTGATCGCCGACTTTGATACCACCCAGGCCATGATTCGCTACTTCATCAACCGGGCGTTGCGCCACAGAACGTTCTTTATTCGTCCGCGGGTGGTAATCGGCGTCCCCTCGGGCGTGACGGCGGTTGAAGAGCGGGCCGTACGTGAGGCGGCCATGCAAGCCGGGGCGCGGGAAGCCTACCTTATCGAAGAACCGATGGCGGCCGCCATCGGTGCCGGGCTGCCGGTGCACGAGCCGACGGGAAACATGATTGTCGACGTCGGCGGCGGCACAACCGAAGTTGCAGTTATTTCCCTGGGCGGCATTGTCACCAGTTGTTCCATCCGCATTGCCGGTGACGAGATGGATGAGGCCATTATGCAGTATGTCAAGCGAACCTACAACCTTATGATCGGGGAACGAACGGCGGAGGAAATCAAGATCAAAATCGGCACCGCGTATCCGGTGGAGAACGAAGAAAAAGAGGAAGTACGCGGGCGCGACCTGGTTACCGGCCTCCCGAAGACGATTACCATCACGAGCAAGGAGGTCCACCATGCCCTGTCCGAGCCGGTGGCCGCGATTATCGAGGCCATCCGTAACACCCTGGAGAAGACGCCGCCGGAACTGGCCGCCGATATCATGGACCGTGGGATCGTAATGGCCGGCGGCGGCGCATTGCTGCAAGGTCTAGACCGGCTGGTCGCCGAGCAGACGGGGATGCCCGTACACCTGGCCGATGAGCCGCTGCTGGCGGTAGCCTACGGAACGGGTAAGGTTCTGGAGAATATTGACGTTCTAAGGCGGGTGCTCATCCAACCCAAGAAGGTGGTGTAGTTGCGCCGCGCACAGGTCGGGAAGGTGTTGGCGGGGGTAATCCTGTTTGGGATTATCTTTGCGGTTATGCGCCTCACTGCGGGAGAAAGAACGGCGACGATGCCCCTGGAAGGAGGCATCCGCGACGTTCTGGCACCCGTACAGGCAGCGGCCACACAGGCAGGGCGGATCGTTTACGAAGGTCTAGGTACGCTTTTTTCCCTTGGGCGCGCGGCCAGGGTGGAGCAACTGGAAAAACAGGTTCGTCAACTAGAAGGAAAGGTAGCGGAACTTAACGAGTACAAGGTGGAAAACGAACGCTTGCGGAGGCTGCTTGCCTTCCGCGAGGAGACGCGTGACAGGTACGAGCTCCTGGCCGCGGACGTTATCGCCCGCGACCCGGGCAACTGGTTCGGTACCATCACGGTAGATCGCGGCGCGGCCGACGGGGTGCGTCCGTACATGCCGGTGCTCTTACCGGAAGGGCTCGTGGGGCGTGTTTTACGGGTTTCACAGCACACCGCCGAAGTCCTGCTTATAACGGATCCGCACAGCGGCGTGGGGGGGGTCGTCCAGGAAACCCGGACACCCGGTGTCTTGCGGGGAATCGTTAACAGTTACGGCCGGTTGCGTATGACCTATCTGGCTAAAGACGCCCCGGTCAAGAAGGGGCATACGGTTGTCACTTCAGGTTTGGGGGGTATGTTCCCCGGCGGTATTCCCGTAGGCAAGATTACCGCCGTGCGCCCGGAACCCACGGGGGTGACCAAAGAAGCCTTTGTAGAGCCACTGGTCAATTTCGGTCACGTGGAAGAGGTGCTCATAATGTTACGGGTCACGCCGGGGGGTTAGCCGCATGCCTGCGCTGATCCTTTTCACCCTTTTTATGGTTGCTGTTTTGCTGGAATCCACAATACTCGATTATGCCCGTGTAGCCGGCGTTAAAGTTGACCTGGTACTGGTACTGGTGGTCTTCCACGCTATTGTACGCGGTCCCCGCGAGGGAGCCCTTTGGGGCTTTATCGGCGGCATTGCGCAGGACATCTTGACCGGCAGTTACATCGGTCTCAATGCGCTGGTCAAAATGCTTACGGGCTACTGTGTGGGACTCGGGGAAAGCACGTTTTACAAGGACAGCACGGTTATTGTGGCCGGAATTACCTGGTTGGCGACCATCTTCGCCGGCATTGTCACTTACGTCCTGCTGTTAACCCTGGGATTGTTTATTTCGCCGGCAGACGCGGTGGCCAGGGTCATCTTACCCCTGAGCGTCTATAACCTGGCTGTTGCTTTGCTCTTTTACAGACGCTTTTATGTTTGGGAAACAAGAGGCTTTCTGGCACCCCGGTAAAGACCGGGTTGCACTCTGGTGGTGGGGTTTGTATGGAGCAGAAGGCATTGCATCGCAGAATTAACTTCTTTGTCGGTCTCGTTGTCGCCATCTTCCTTGTGCTGGTTTTCCGCCTGGCTTACTTGCAGTTGCTCGAAACGGACCGCTTCCGCACCTTGGCACGGGAAAACAGTATGCGCCTGAT